>JAYVIS010000455.1:0-2927 GCA_043769975.1 Bacteroidota bacterium | reverse complement strand
TTCGCTTCCCATACCTGGTATAGTGAAAATACTTTCAATAATTACAGAGCCTCCTATTACAGCAGGAAAAATAGAAGAAAAAACTGTAATAAGCGGAATTGCACTATTTTTAAGTGCATGCTTCCAAATAACTTTATTATTTGTTAATCCTTTAGCTTTAGCCGTAGTGATATAATCGAAAGTGAGTTGTTCATTTACGGAAGCTGTTGTTAATTTTGATAGAAAAGCAATTGAGGAATAGGTATATGTTATTAAAGGCAGTATAACATAAGGTAGAGACTCTCCTACTCTATTAATAAACGAAGCGTTATCACTATATCCACCAATTGGTTTAATTCCTGAAGGAGGAAAAATAGCTAAAACACTAGGGTTTGCAAATAACATTAATAATAAAACACCAATAAAAAAAGAAGGAAAAGAATACAATAAAAACAATGTTGTTTCCAAAAATTTTGAGGAAGGCTTATCTGGAAATTCTGCTATTTTTATTCCTATAGGGATACTAATAACGTATGCTAATACGATTGAAAGAATTGAAAAGAATAAAGTCCATCCAATTTTATCTTTTATGATCGTAATTACAGGTTGCTTAGTAACGTACGAAATGCCAAAATCACCTCGTAAAATCCCTTTAGATTCGTTGAATCCAAATAACCAAGCATTGTACTGGTTTTTTAAACCATGCCATTTAAAAGAAGGAATATAGTCTTTAATATTAAATGAGTTATGAGTAGTTCCAACTTCTTGTACGTCGTTAACTTCTGATAACCGATTAATGCTAAAATAAAATAAGGGTAAATTTAAACCCAATTTATTTTCCCAATATTTTTTTTGAACTTCAATAGTAGTACTTCCTCCAGAATTGCCAGTATTCATAAGCATATTCACGGCATCTCCTGAAGAATTTTTAAGTAAAATAAAGGAGATAATCGTTACAAAAAAAAGGGTTGGTATAAACCAAAATATACGTTTGATTATATACGGAACCATTAATTTTTGAGTTTTAAGGTATTAAGTAATACTCCAGGATATTCGTTATATATTTCAACATTTTGCCATCTTTTATTTAAGATAACTCTTCTCATTTGAGCAAATAAAAAGATATAGGGCTGCTCATCATACACAATTTGCTGAAATTGTTTTGATAATAAAATGCGTTTTGGTTCATCTACACTCGTATTAATTTTTTCAATTAATGAATCTGTAAATTGATTTCCAAACCCTGTAAAATTTAAACCGTTATTTTTCCATGAAGAAGTGTGCCATAACTGAGAAAAATCTTCTGGTTGTGCACTACTTTGCCAGGCTCCTATACTCATGTCAAAATCATGATTCATTGCAGCCCCAACAAATCCATTATAATCAACAGGATTTAATTTGGCGTAAATATTAACTTTGCCCAAACTCTCCGCAATTTGTTTTGCTAAATCTTCCCATTGTTTTTGAGTTGCCATAAAATTGATATTAAACTCAAAATTTACTTTTTCGCCATCAATCATTTTATCCAACACTTGATCATTATCAGTATCAATCCAACCTGCTTGAGTCAACAATTCTTGTGCTTTTTTTAAATTAAATTCCAATGGAATTAATTTCGAATTAAATTCAGGTTTAATGCGTGAAATTGGGCCAACCATTCTTTTGCATTTATCATTATAAATAATTTTATTAATTTGATTGTAAGGCGTTAATAAAGCCATTGCTTTCCTAACCAAAATATCATCAAATAAACGTTTATGAATTTTACCATCAGGTTTCATATTCATAGCAATATAAAGGTAATTGTAGGTTTCTGCCAATGCCGTAAAATAATGTTTAGTAAATTCCTGATCATTACTTAGCTCAGTAAATGTTGTAAAATCAACCATTGTCGAAACATCTATCAATCCATTTTTAAGTTCTAACTTGGTTGAAGAATTATTAGCGTTTAATTTAAAAATAATTTTATCCGCATTTGCTTGGCAATACCAGTTTTCATTACAGTTTTCTGTCCAATGGTTTTTCTTTTTTTCAAGCGTCACACTTATCCCTTTATCCCATTTTGTAATTTTATAGGGGCCGGCACCACTTATAAAATTAGGGTCATGATAATGTTTAGGACTATTAAACGTATCTGCCCACTGTTTAATATCGTTATGTTGACTTACAAAATTAGAATCAATTAACTGAGCAAATGAATAGTTACTGAGCGTTTTCTTTTTATCATAAAATGCCTCCTCAATTATTGGAAAATCAGTCCAGAACCAAGTATTTAAAATGTATGGTTTATTCATGACAATCGTAAATTTATTAGCATTCACCGTGTCAATTTGAACATCTTTAACATTTTCCCAAAAGGATTTTAAAGCTGGATTATTGGTTAATAGGCATTTATTAGCCTTTGACGTAAAAAGGATATCAATTGGAGTAATTGAGCTATTATCATCCCATTTCAGGTCATTTTTAACTTCATAGCTATATTCTAAGCCATTTTTACTGATTTGAGGTAATTCCTTTACTAAACATGGCATTAACAGACCTGTTTTATAATCCACCTTTAAAAGACTAACATGGGTATACAGATTTATTTCGGATCTTAATGCTGAATTACCGTTACTTGGGTGTAAATCCTCTGGTTCATTCAGGACATGAACAACCATCGTATTATTTGACTGTTCTTTTTTACAAGAATTTAAAAAAAACAAACACCCAATAAAACCAATAAGAAATGGATACTTCATACGACTAAATTAATAAAAGTCGGTGTAAAAAAAATATTTTTATTTTAGTAAAATTCCAATAAAAAAAACCTTACATTTACATCCTCTTATTAAATTAAGAGTTGGAGAGGTGCCTGAGTGGCCGAAAGGACATGTTTGCTAAACATGCGTACGGGAAACTGTACCGAGGGTTCGAATCCCTCCTTCTCCGCGAGTATCCTCTTAAAT
>JAYVIS010000454.1:0-2768 GCA_043769975.1 Bacteroidota bacterium | reverse complement strand
AAAATCATAATAACAGTTATTTAAACATTCAACCCATTAAATCATGGAAAATATATATATCAGCGAAACAGGACCAGAAGTATCAGCAGCCATTTATGGATTTTGGAGATGGACAACTCCTGCCCTAGCAAACAAAAAAAAGATAGAAGATATCATACATTATAATTTAGAATTAGGTGTAAACACATTTGATCATAGTAATAATTATAATAATGGCAAAATTGAAGAATTATTTGGAAATGTTATTTCAGAAAGTTCTTTAAAACGCGAAGACATTATTATATCCACAAAGGCAGGCATTAGACAATTTTCGGACAACAAACTAAAAGGAGAATATTACGACTTAAGTCCAACACACATTACAAAAAGTGTGGAAGATTCTCTAAAGAGATTAAAAACAGATTACATAGATATTTTTTTATTAGAACACTACGATCCACTTTATCATGTTGAAGAAACAGCCTCTGCCCTGTTAAAATTATTAAGAAGTGGTAAAATAAAAAACATTGGTGTTTCAAATTTTAATGTATTTCAACACAGATTGTTGGCTAGTCATTTATCTCAACCAATTGTAACTAACCACATTGAATTAAATCTTTTGCAAAGTTCCGCAATTGATGATGGGCGTTTAGATTTCATAAAAGAACAATACAGCAAGCCCATGGCATTTGCGCCTTTAGCTGGTGGACGAATATTAAATGGAAAAGATGCTAAGGCCATTAAGGTGAGAAAAGTTTTAACTCAAATTGCGAAACAACATTCCGTTAATCTCGAACAAATTGCTGTTGCCTGGTTATATAAATTAGGCGCACTGCCAATTATTGGAAGTACGGATAAAAAGCGAATTAAAAATGCAGCAAGCGCATATTCAATAAAGTTATCTAACGAAGAATGGTATAAATTATATAACGCATCTAAATAAAAAATTATGCAAAGTTTTAGAACAGAATTAGAATTAGTCAATCATTCAGGAAAAGTCTTGGTTGAAAAAGACATCATTGATTTGGACAATAAAATAAGAGCGTTTCGTGAAGGTAAAATTAACGATGAAAAATTTCGAAGTCTAAGGTTAGCGCGTGGAGTTTATGGACAACGCCAGCAAGGCGTTCAAATGATTCGAATTAAATTACCATTTGGAAAAATATCCACAAAGCAATTACTGCGTATTGCTGATATTAGCGACGAATACTCAAATGGAAATTTACATTTAACAACTCGTCAAGATGTTCAAATACACCATGTAAGTTTAGATAGAACGCCTGAATTATGGGCTAAATTGGAACAAGATGATATCACTTTACGCGAAGCCTGTGGTAATACAGTCCGAAACATTACTGCATCAGCAGAATCTGGAATTGATCCAAATGAACCATTTGACGTTTCACCTTATGCTCATTCATTATTTACCTATTTTTTACGTAAGCCATTTGGACAAGAATTAGGACGTAAAATAAAAATGGCTTTTTCAAATAATGATAAAGATACTGCCTTTACTTACATCCATGATTTTGGATTTATTCCAAAAATAAATTTAGATGGCGAACATGGCTTTAAAGTGTTGATTGGTGGTGGTTTAGGAGCACAACCATTTTTAGCACAAACCGCTTATGAATTTTTGCCAGTTAATTTACTGATTCCATTTATCGAAGCAAGTATCAGAGTATTTGACCGACATGGAGAAAGAGTGAGTAGACACAAAGCTCGTATTAAATACTTAATCAATAAAATTGGTGTAATAGAATTTTTAAAATTAGTTGATGAAGAAAAAAAAGCACTTTTAAATAACGTTTTCGAAATTGAAATTAAACCAAGTGTTGAAGATTTTCCGACAAAATTGAAAAAAACACAAATTTTACCTGTTCTAAATCAACATGAGTATCAAACTTGGTTAACTACAAATACGTTTAAACAAAAGCAAGAAGGCTATTATGGAGTTTATATAAAAATACTATTAGGGAATATCTCTTCTGCCAAAACCAGACTCTTAGCCAAAATAATTGATTCTTATGCTACTTCAGAAGATATTCGATTAACGATAAATCAAGGCATACTTTTAAAATATGTTTCCGAAGAAGATTTACCATTTTTATTTAATCAAATAAACCATATTAATTTAGCAACGCCTGGCTTTGATTCGGTCGGAGATATTACAGCATGCCCAGGAACGGATACCTGTAATTTAGCGATTTCAAATAGCACTCATGTTTCTGTTGAATTAGAAAAAGTTATTTACGATGAATTTCCTGATTTAATACATAACCATGATATTAAAATAAAAATTAGTGGCTGTATGAATTCCTGTGGTCAACATGGCTTAGCTCAAATAGGTTTTCATGGAAGTTCTTTTAAAGTAGGCATTAATGTAGTACCAGCACTGCAAGTGCTTTTAGGAGGTGGAACTGTAGGAAATGGAATTGGTAGAATATCAGAAAAAATCATTAAGGTGGCAAGTAAACGTGGCCCTGATGTATTAAGAACAATTTTTAATGATTTTGAAAAACATGCTGTTGAGGGAGAATATTTTAATTCATATTATGACAAACAAGGAAAAGACTATTTCTATCAATTATTAAAACCATTAGGCGATAATAGCACTTTGAAAGAAACAGATTATATCGATTGGGGATCAGATGAAAAATTTGCAACGGCAATTGGAGTTGGAGAATGTGCGGGCGTCATTATTGATTTAGTTTCAACCTTATTTTTTGAAGCCGAAGAAAAATTAGCATGGGCAGCAGAAGCGTTTGAAAATAAGCAATTTGGTGATA
>JAYVIS010000453.1:0-2607 GCA_043769975.1 Bacteroidota bacterium | reverse complement strand
GAATAATTCCGCAAAAAACTGATAGCAAAAAATATTTAGTATGCTTTTTAAAAAATTTCTCAATTAGTCTGTATGCTTTATCACAGTTTAAATAAAATTCTTTTTCATTTGCTTTTTTTAAATCAGAACTTACAGATGTAACCCAATTCATATTACAAATATGGAATGGTTGCTTTTCAAAGTTTACATATAATTTTAAATAGTATTCTCTGGTTTTAGTATCATCTTTCTTTTTTGCTTCCCAGTATAATGCTTTTTGTTCAAAGCCGTACGGCAATTGTTTAAAATAAAAGTTATTACTACCTCCAGAAAGCCCTCTAACACTTATTCCGTGAAAGTTGTCATCAAATTCCTTTTTTAAATTATTAATAAATTTATCTAAATTTGTCTTATCTTTTTTGACTTCATAGATACCTTTTGCTTTTTTGGCATTAAGATTAAAATATTCTGAACTCATTATTTTAAAATTTATTTAAATTTAAAAAAGGCCTAATTAATTTGTTCAAGAAAAACTGTAATTATGCAGTTATTTTCTGAAGTATCGTAATTTGAAAAAACATCTACAGATTTAGAAATTGGTTCAAAAGTATCCACTAGAGTAAATACTATTTCAACAATTTTTGACTTTATACCAAGAACAGTTATTTCAGAACCTATTCTTAATTCAATTTTTTCTCCAATTTCCTTCTTTGTAACTTCTGAAAGTTGCTGTCTATTAAAAACATCTAATTCAATGTACTTAAAATTAATCTTGCTAATCAAATTTTCAAACTTTTCCATATTTAATTTAACTTTCTGTTTTTTGATTAAGTTGTTGAAATCGTTGTTTCTACACACAATATTTGCCGACGTCTTGTCGCTTTGCAAGGTTGCGAATTTCGTAACCGCTTATTTTCGTCTCGGATGAAATTTATTGCGTAACGTGAATATGATGTTACCGCAAAACTAGCAATCTCGCACAACGGCTGTTGGCGGTTCGATTTTACTTTTTTTGTATGTTTTTATAATATATTATTAATGGTAAAATTGCACCTATTACACCTGAACTTATAGCAAAAAAATCAGTAGTAGTGATTTCAAAATTAATATTATGTTCAGGTTTAGATTTTGCAATATAATACATTATATAAACACCTGCAGTTGCGGAAAATACCCAAATAAAAGAAAATATTTTTCCAACTATTATATTATTATTCGGTGCAATAAATGTTCCTGCTAAAACAAATACAAATGCTCTAAAAAAAGGAGCGAGAACTAATTCCGGAGATTCTGGATATGGAGTGACAAAAGGATTTTCACCACCGCTTAAAATAGAGTATAAAATAAAATGCAAAGGGAAATCCATTAAAAGCGCAAATAAAATTGACAAAGGAAGAAGAAAAATCCAGCGCAAGTAAATTTTAGCTTTAGAACTCATAGAGTTATTTGTTACGTGGTTAATCATTTAGCATCTTTAAAGGAATGAAAGTTAAATAGATATTATGCTTGATGATAGATTATTCAAATTATACTGTTGGTTTATGGGTTTTTGCTTTTCTTTTTGCGTGTGTACTTTTTCGTATATTCTTTTTCGTAATCTGATTTACAAGCCTCCAATTTCAAATGTGAAATTTCATCTTTTAGATATTGGATGTCGGACTTCACATTTTCCTGCGTGTTGTTTAGATACAACCCCCAAATCGCAAAAATAATAGTTAAAAAACCAAAAAAAAACATTAATTAGTATGCTAACATTATTTATCCTACTTTTATTATGCTCTCTTAATAAATCAAATCCTTTGGATGTTATTTTTACTTTAGCAGAAATTTCTTCTCTTGGAATTTTTCGTCCAGATATTACTAAGAAGTCTATGCCATTAGTAGTATCTGTTTTTATAAACTCACTTAAACTTAAAAAACCTAAGAAACTTTTTATATCATACCTATCTATAAAATCAGGTTTATCTTCAAAATTATTCAACAGGAAATTTTTAAGCTCAACAAACTTATATTCACCATTTCTTTCGGAAATATATTTAAGAGCTTTTATCGTTAAATTTTCTTTCATATCTAATCGGTTCTTTAAACTGACCGCCAACTTGTATTTAGGCTCAATAAACCTTCGTATATACGTCCAAATTCAGGTAGATTGGCGCAGGTTTGTTTCGATTTTTGTTTTCCAAATATATAAAAAAAATCTTATAATTAGCAATTTTTAATCCATAAAAAACGGCGTTTAAAATCAATTTAAACGCCGCCGTTGGTTTTTAGCTGGAACTGGTATTATTGAATCGCTTTTACAAACTCGCCAATACTTTCAACTCCATTTTCTGTCAAGTTTTTGATGAAAGCACTTCCTATAATCGCACCTTTTGCAAATTGCGTCGCTTGATTGAAGGTTTCTTTGTTGCTGATTCCAAAACCTATGATTTGAGGATTTTTGAGGTTCATGTCGGCGATGCGTTTGAAGTACTCTTCCTGAACGCTTCCAAAACCGGTTTGCGAACCGGTGACACTTGCCGAACTTACCATATAAATAAATCCGTCGGATACGCTGTCGATAAAACGAATGCGGTCTTCTGAAGTTTGTGGCGTAATCAGGAATATGTTTTTGAGTTCGTATTTCTC
>JAYVIS010000452.1:0-6624 GCA_043769975.1 Bacteroidota bacterium | reverse complement strand
TAGATTTTTAATAATGTTGTTAAATAAACTGAAAGTTCTTTTTCCAAATCTTTTTGTCTCGAAAAATAGGGTAGGTTTAAATACCCTAAAAGCTTATCTTTTGAATTATAGAAAGGAATATAGGTAGATAAATAATTTAGTTTTCCAATTGTTTCTCTATGAGAAAAATTTACTGTTTTGTTTTGTATAAATCCAGAATATGCTATTGGATCCATAAATTTTGAAACTAATCCTTGCTCATATATTGCGGGTTGAGATGTTGCAAATAGTCGTCCTTTATTGTCGAATAGAGAGACATCACTACCAAATAATTTAGATAATTTTTTTAATGTGAATGTTGTGTATTCCTTATAACTTTGTTCTAATTCATTTTGTTGCCCGGCACTTTGCTGTAATTCACTTAATACCGATTTCGATTTAAGTAATAAATCATTTTTGTTTTTTGTTTCAGATTGTGTCGTAACAACCAAAATAGTTCCGAATACAACCCCTGCAAGTGATATAATAATAATAGAGACCAAAATAAATTGGATTCGATTGTTTAAAGAATTGAATACAAGTTTGTTTTTTTTGAAAATAGAGTTAAACCAAACGGAAATAATAACAATAATAGAAAAGAAAATAAAGAGGTACGAATTGGAGGTAAATAATTGCCAGAAGCCAGTTTTAGTGTCTGTTATGATAATTTCAGTATTATTTATTTTAGGATAGATGTAATGATTATAATCCTTGTCAATTTCAAATACATATTTAGAATTATTAAATAATGGATATTGAAAATCTCCATAAGAAATTTGAAGTTTATTATTTTCATAAACTGCATAAGAAATGTTTTTAAATTCAATTTTACTTTCTAATGATTTATCTAACAATAAATCTGGAAAGATTCCTAGTTTGATAGATATTTTTGGATCTAACTGATAATATAATAGGTAGGTTGAATCCTTGCTTAAATTTGAATCAATAATGTCAATTTTACCAACGTATCTAATTGGATTGTTTTTTTTGTTTATAAAATACAAATTATCACATATGGTTTGATGTGCATCTTTTTTTATTTGATTTTCAAAGTAATCTATGTTTGAGTATTTGGAATCATTTAGATTAAATAATGGCACAGTGTCTTTAAATAATGATAAAACAACATCATACCTTTCAAAATAGCCACTAAAATTTGCTTGTTTAATTTTTTGTTCAATTTGAGCACCACTTAATGGTAATAGAGAAATCAAGTTTTTTAATTTAATATCACTCTGTATAGAAACTGTTATTTTTGATAGTTCATTTTCAGCAATTACATCTTGTCTGTCTGTTAAGGTTTGTGATAAAGCTTTATAGGTGATTTTTTTATTTATTTGTTCATATTTATAAAAGAAAAATGAGGTTGTAAATGTTATTAAAAGAATAACAACACCAATGTTTATAAAGTTGTTCGACGCCTTAAATAATCTTAAGGAATAACAAATTAAGAATAACGGAGCAATCCATAAATATTCAAAAATGAGTACGTTGTTTTTTAAAAGTAAAAAAAGTATAGCGCTTATTACAATAAATGCAATGTGATTAAATTTATAATTAAAATTCTCTATTATTTGTATTACTGTTTTTTCAAGTAATAAATATGTCCCGAAAATCATAAAACCAACTGAACTAAGTCCAATTAATGTATATACGCTAAAATCAAATAATTGATTTACGTTAAATGTAATTGATGAATTATTTAGTATACTATAGATTAATGAAGTGATATTTATCGATAAATATTCAATAAGCGATAGGCAAATTAGTATAATTAATAATTTAGGAATGATTTGAAATTTCTTAATTGAAATTTTTTGCCTATAAATATAAATTGAGGCAAGAAAAAATAAGAATGAATTAATAATCACATCTCCAATTAATGAAAAATAAAATGATGAGGCATTTGCAAAAATACTAACATTATAAATATCATTTAAATATATGAAATCAGGGAATTTGTAATAAATCATTACTGTTCTTATTAAGAAACATAATGAAATCAGTGAAATTGAACGAATTAATTTATTTTTAATAAACCGTCTAGATAATTGAAATAACGTAATCCCAAAAAACAAACTCGCTAATAAGGCAAAAAGCGATGCGTAAATATTGGTAACCATATTTTTATATAACCCTTTTTCTTTTTGAATTTCAAATAAAGGGGCTCCAAATTTAGATTTAACGGCATGTTTTATGAATGTAACTGGAGAAATAATCTTTGTGTTTTTTGGCAATTTTAACCATGGACTAAATTCATTTTTCAAGTATTTATTTTCATAATCATATTCGGTTTTAATTGATATAAGAGCGATAGACGTATAGCGAGTTTTTACACTGTCTTTTAGTTTAATATACTCATACCATCCATTTCTAATTTTTATGAGTTGAACATCACTTTCGTTAGTGTAAGCATTTAAATCTATTGTTGGCTGATTGTCAGTCCAGAAACATAAACTGTCATTTTCATAAATATAGATAGCAATCCCTTCGTCTTTATATAGATTTTCAGTAAATGAATTATATTTTAAAAATAATTGTTTTGGCTTAATTGATTTTAAAAGATTGCTAATCTCAACCAACTTTGAATAAGCTATCGTTTCTTTTTTTTGTAATTGAACCTGGGCAATTTCAGCTAGTTCTTGAGTTGTGAAATTGTTATTTTGTGAAATATAATAAGCAACTAAAGCCATAATCATGCTGAGCATGAAATAGATTATTATTTTATTAAATTTTTGGATAATCATTTATATCAAGCAATTTACTTATTTTTAACTAATTTTTTGAAATCAAAAATCATTTTTTTATATATTTAAGTATATTTGTAATATATCAACTTTTTTATGGCCAAACAAACTACATCACCAAAGCAACCTGTTTTTACAGAATTAAAAAATACCTTTCGTTTTTTTCCTTTTAAAAACCAAACGGCTCCTTTTATTGTAATTATTTTATTGGGTTTAATTTTTAATTTAACCTCTCTAAATAATGAATATGCACTTGATGATGGTATTATTATTCACCAAAATGACCATGTAATCAAAGGGTTAAAAGGAATAAAAGGCATTATGACCAAAGATGCTTATGAAAGTTTTTACCGTAGAATGAATGCAACGGATCAATTAGCAGGTGGTCGTTATCGTCCACTTTCAGTTGTGAGTTTTGCTATTGAACAACAATTTATTGGTGCTTATGATAATGGTTTGTATCCTGCAAGATGTTGGGATTTGAATAAAAATAACCTTGATGATGCTGAAGAAGATGTGAATCAAGATGGTATTTTTAATGAAGTGGATTGCCAGGTAAAAGACGCATGGGTGAGGCATTTAGTAAACATTTTGACGTTTATTATAGGCATCATGCTGTTGTTTTTGTTTTTTAGAAATTATATTTTTAAAGATAATCATGACATTGCCTTTTTAGCAGCAATTTTGTTTTTAATGCACCCAATCCATTCTGAAGCCATTGCTAATGTAAAGAGCCGAGATGAGATTTTTTCACTCATATTTATTTCCTTGACCTTTTTCTATTCATTTAAATATATGGCAGAAAAAACGCCAAGAGCATTATTCTTAGCCTCATTCAATTTTTTATTAGCGCTTTTATCTAAAGAGTATGCCGTTGTTTTAGTGGCGTTAATTCCAATTGCATTTTATGTATTCCATACCTTTGATTTTGATCCGAAAACATTTTTTAAATCAAAAGAATTTAAACAATCATTATATGTGTTTTTAGTGTTTTTTGGTTGTGCTTTATTAATGTTATATCTTAAAAAACAATTTGATGTCACAGCTCGCCCAGGTGCAAAAGCAAATTTATCATTCTGGATTTTTCCTTTTATTTATTTAATATTTGGCGTATTAATTTTAGGTTCAAAAAAGAAAGATTACGGAACATTAATGAGTTGGCATTTCTTTATCATGTTATTTTATTTAGGAATGCGTTTGGTAGCTGTAAAATTGAAACCAGGTGTACCTGATACGGAGATATTAAATAACCCTTATTTGTTAGCGAGTCAGCAAGAACAATGGGCTACTAAAATTTATGTGTTATTAAAATATTTTAATTTATGTTGGTTCCCTCATCCATTATCTTCTGATTATTCATTCAATTCTATTCAATTCCGAAGTTTTGCAAGTTGGGATACTTTAGTTTCTTTATTTTTACATTTAGGACTTGTTTATTTTGGAATAAAATTAATAATCAAACGTCATGCTTTAGGTTTTGCTATTGCAGTTTACTTTGCGTTTTTATTAATGATTGGTAATATCTTAATGGATATTGGAGCTACAATGGGCGAACGTTTATTGTTTCATTCAACTATCGGTTTTGTAATTGCATTGGCTTGGTTAATCGTAAAAGGATTCGATAAAATTCCTGATACTGTTAGCTTAAATGTAAAACGTGCAGGTTTCTTAAGTTTATTAGCAGTTATGACATTTTTATATGGTTGCAAAACGTGGGAACGTAATTGGGACTGGAAAAATGATGTGACTTTATTTTTGAAGGATGTTGAAACAATGCCTAATTCAGTTTTATGTTTGGGTAATGCAGGTGCTCGTTGGATTGATTTAGCTGATACAAAGGAAATTACTGGTAAATTAAGACCAGGCCAAACGGTTGATAGCTATAACGATTACAATGGAACTTTACATATTACGGATGAAGAAGTGAAAGCTGGTGGATACAAGGATAAACGTGAAACAGCTTTAAATAAAGGGATGAAGTTTTTAAGACATGCTGTAGAGTTACATCCTCGTTATGTTAATGGATATTTAAATTTAGGTTTAGGTAGCTTCAAATTAGGTAACACCAGAGATGCTCTCTATTATTGGAAGCACGCAGAAAATTTATATCCAAATAATCCTTATTTAACTAATTATTATCAAGTTTTTTATAATGATTTATTGAATAAAGGGTATCAAATGTCTCAACGCGGACAATTAGATAGTGCTATTTATATTTTGAGACATACCATGTTATTGAGTAAGAATAATCCTGAAGGTTATTATAATTTGGGAGGTGCTTATTATCAAAAGAAACAATATAATGAGGCAAAATACTATTGGGAAGAATGTTTGAAGTTTAATCCTAATCATGCTCAGGCAAAAGCTGGTTTAGCTACAATTATTGTTGTGCCGGCTGCTGCTGTTCCAACTAAATAAAATTGTAACATTTAATCTAAATTAATAAAATGAGAGAATTTATTCTTTCATTTTATATTTAAGAATAGTAGCAATATGATTTTAATCAATTTTTAATCAACACTTTACTATTATTTTTTTGTATCTTTATTAAAATTAAAATTAAAATGAAAATAGTAGTTACAACAATTTTAGCAATACTTTCAGTGTCTGCTTTTGCACAAATTCCAAATAATGGTTTCGAAAACTGGACAACCGTTGGAACATATAGTACTCCCGATAATTGGGAAACAATGAATCCTACAACTGCCGCTTCAGGAACTTTTACCGCAGAAAAAGGTATGCCTGGAAGCCCAGGAGCTTCATATTTAAAATTAACATCAAAAACAGTTTCCACAACTGTTGTTAATGGAGTAGCTGTTTGTGGAAAACTTAACCCTATTACAATGTTACCTAAAGCTGGGTTTGCATCAACTCTTCAGCCAGTTAGTTTTACTGGTAAATGGCAACATATGATTTTTGGTACAACTCAAGGTGCTGTAATGGTTACACTTACTAAATATAACTCGGGAACCAGTATGCGCGATGTGGTTGCTACTGCAAACCAAACATTAACTGGTATGGCTATGAGCTGGGCTACTTTTACAATCCCATTTAATTATGTTAGTTCAATGGTTCCTGATAGTTGTATTATATTTTTAAAAGCTAGTGGATCAACTCCATATCAAGATGATTATTTATGGGTTGATAATTTAGCATTTAGTGGAAGTGTAACTGGATTTAATACGTTAGAAAAAAACAACTCAAATATTTCTGTTTATCCAAATCCTGTAACAGATAATCTTACAATTGAATTAAATGTAAAAACTGCATCTGTTTTAGCAATTAAATTAGTTGACTTAACTGGAAAATTAATTAAAGAAATTAATGTAGATGAAATTTTGAGTAATTATAAAACATCAATATCCATCATGGATGTTGCCAAGGGGTCATATTTTTTGAAGATTACTTCCAATGATGGAATTGAAGTGAAAAAAATATTTATTCAATAATTTATTTAAACTTTATTTTTTTAAAATGAAAACATATACACTAATATTAGTTTTAATTTCGCTATTTAAAACACAAATTTCAAATGCTCAAATGACAGCGATGGATTTCACGATGGTTGATTGTAATGCATCAGCAACGCATAATTTATATAGTGATCTTAATTTAGGTAAAGTTGTTATTATCGAATTCTTTATGACTAGTTGTAGTTCTTGTATTGTAGCTGGACAAACATTAGAAAATATGAAAACAAATTTATTATCACAATATCCTGGTAAAATAAAAGCTTATGCATTTGGGTTTAATAATACGTATTCATGCACAACTGTAAATAATTGGGTAACTACTAATAGTATTACCTCTGTTCCTTCTGATAGTGGAGCAACTCAAGTTGCATATTATGGCGGAATGG
>JAYVIS010000451.1:0-2200 GCA_043769975.1 Bacteroidota bacterium | reverse complement strand
TGGAAATAAATCTGAAATAATACTTAATTCATTATCATAATACATTACTTGAAGTTCAGCTTTGTATTTCACTGCTCTCGAATTATAAACAGCAGGCTTGCAATTTTCAGAATTGTTTAAAACTTTGATTATTTCTAATAATGCGTTATCTTTTTCTACAGCCTTCGGTTTTACATCACTTATTTTCCCATTTTCATCAATTAAAAAAGTAATAACTGAATAATTGTTTAGATTGTTTTTTAGTACAATTGCTGAAAAATCTGTTTCTGTTTTTATTTTTTTTATTAAACTATCACTACTAATTGAAAATATAGGACTTATGACTTCAGAACTTTTTCTATATATTACTAAATTGTCAATTCTAATTTTAGATAATATTATTTTTTTTGATTGACTCCATTTCTCGTATTCAAAATTAGTGTTGTATTTATAAGATGTCGTATATTCAACAGTTTCATAATCGGTTTTAGTAGCGGTTTCACTATTTTGCTTTTTATATGAAGTGTCGACTCTTGCACATTGGCTCCAATATATGTTCTTTGCATCTATATCATCAAAACTTGCCGCTGCCAACATATCAATACAATAACCTTTAAAATTACTTAGTTGCCGACGGCACACCGCCCTGTTATAAAAACCATTTGAATTTGGTGTTAAATTTAAAGACAAAGTAAATAGTGAATCTGCAGTTCTATAATCTTTTATTTTAACGGCTGCATTTCCTTTATCGTATAGCGTTTCAGATTTAGATCGTTGTTGCGCAATAAAAACATGAAACGAACATGCAAAAAATAATATCAAGAAATTTTTATTCATTCGATAAATATAAGCCTATTAATTTATAAGGAAAAATACTGAATGGAATAAAACGCTTGGAATATTAGTTCGCTCTAATTGGCAACTTAGCAAAGTGCGTTACAAACACACCTCTATATTGTCCTCATTACAAACGAGGACGAGATGGAGGTGCCAGTTATTTTTTCTTTACCCAATAAGAATTTAATAAATCTAATTCATCTGATAAATATGCCAAATTAAATTGCTCAAAATCATATTCATCAAGATGCGCATCAAACAATTGCTTTACACTAATATTTTGCGAATTATTTAGCTTAGCCTTTTTTAAAATATCAATAAGTGTCGATTTTTTATCTTTTACTATTTGAACCATTTTTTCCCAGACAAAATAATCAATTATGAAAACGTTTTCTGGTGGAAGAAAATTAGTATTAAAATTGTCATTTATATCTTTTTTACCGATATCAAATAATTCCGTAAATCTGCTCCAATAAAGCTGCTTGTATGTCAAAATGATTCCAAAGCATTCTGTAGTAATATTTAATCCATTAACAACGCCAAGCATTTGCTTATTATATGCCTTTAAAATTGAATCTTTAGTAGAGTTATAAATATTCTCATCCGTAGGGTTTGCATTAATAATAGGCTGAAGTTCTACTCCTTTACATTCAATTAAAATATTATCAATCATAAAATCTACTAATTTGGAATCCATTGGGAGTTTTTTTTTTAGCTCTTTTTCTGTTTTATATAATATATTCATTTCTTTGATTCCACATTCAATGTACTTTTCAAACCGTTTACCGAATTCGGTCGTAAAACTAAAATCATTAATTTTCATATAATCATAAACAAAGTAATTAGCGGTGTAGTTAAAAACACGATTGTGGATTATTTTTATATTATTTTTTTTATAAACTTGAAAAGGGAATAAAGTAAAAAAAGTTTTTTCAACAGATTGTAATTCTTCCTTTTTAATACCGCTATTTATTTTTTGTATTGTTGCTGGAGTATTATCTGGATCTAAAGTCAATAATGTAATAAAGTTTTTAGCAACATGAATGTCCGTAAATTCAGATATTACATTAATTATATCTTGAGTTATAAAGCCATTATATTTAATTTTAGACTTACTATCAATTTTTGCCGCATTCATACTAACCCAAATCACCTGAAAACAAAACATTAAATCTGGTATCGTTATTCCAGTTTTTTCAAAAAACGATTTTTGAATGTCATACTTACCTTCCAAACTAGTATAAAGTTTAATTTGAGTCGCAAATTTTTCTTTATACAACGACTTTTGCAAATAGAATTGTTGCGTATACATTACATGCATCGCTTTGTCAAACCTCTGTTCTTCCATAAATGACAATACATGCCGATCATTAAGTTTCGCCAC
>JAYVIS010000450.1:0-16712 GCA_043769975.1 Bacteroidota bacterium | reverse complement strand
CAATAAGGTTTGTGTAAACTGCGCATAAGGCTTCATGTTTTCTAAAATGCCTTTTATTTTAGGATACATGTTGTCTGGCAAATACGTGGTATCAACCCTTGGATATGTCACGAGTTTTGATTCGTACAGTTTTTGCAAATGTTTTAGTGTATCGTCTGCGGTGAAGTTTAATTTTTTATTACATTCTACTTGCAAGGATGTTAAGTCAAATAGCGGTAATGGACTTTCATTCGAATTCTTTTTAGTACTCGAAACAATTTCAAATAAATGATTTTTAATGCTCTCTAATATTTTGGAGGCATCTTCTTTTATAGTGAACTTACGTTTGGTACTATTAAAGATAACAGCTCTGTATGTGGTTTTTAATTCCCAATACATTTCTGGTTTAAAGTTTTGTATTTCGTTATAACGATTAACAATCAACGCCAGAGTAGGTGTTTGCACTCTTCCAATAGATAGCACTCCTTTTCCAGCGGCATATTTTACAGTATATAATCTACTGGCATTCATGCCTAAGAGCCAATCACCAATAGCACGTGCATTGCCAGCAGCGTATAGTAAATCATAATCTTTACCATCTTTTAAGTTATCAAAACCTTCTTTAATGGCTTCATCGGTCATGGATGAAATCCATAAACGTTTGACTGGTTTTGTGTTTGATGCTTTAGATAACACCCAACGTTGTATCAACTCTCCTTCAATACCAGCATCACCACAGTTTACAACTGAAGTGCATTGATCTAATAATGTTTTGAGTGTGTTAAATTGTTTTTGAACACCGCTGTTATCAATTACTTTTAATTGAAATTTTGGAGGAATCATTGGTAAAAATTCTAACATCCAACGCTTCCAATCCGGGCTATAATCATCTGGTGCTTTGAGTGTGCATAAATGACCAAATGTCCAACTAATTAAATACCCATTGCCTTCAAAAAACCCATCACGGCGTGAGTTAGCACCCACAATGCGCGCAATTTCTTTTCCAACACTTGGTTTTTCGGCAATACAAAGGATCATTTCGGTAATTATAACTGGCCTTTAAATTATCCTTTAATTTTAGTTTATGTAAAAAAAGTTATGATAATTTATTTGAACAATTCATAAAAAGAATTCTCCTCAAAAAAAGCTATAAATATTTTGGGTAACACATAAAATACTTAGTCACTTTTTTACTTAGCATTTTTATATTTAATTGGTCAGAAGCCTTTGCTACATCTAACAATTTACCATCATTATATAAAATATTGATTTTAATTTCAGAAGAATTATAAGCACTATTGATAACACTATCCGAAAACACAAAATACTCCGTCTCTTTTTTAGATACTTTATATTTTTTCATTATTTTTTCTTGAAGCGTTTTAATATAGGTTGAATTAAATTTTGTGTTTTGTAATTCAATCTTGTATAAATTACGATCAATTAAACTTGAACAAAGCAATGAAAGTATTTTATCATCACAATTTGTCCACACTTTTACAGAAGCCATGATATCGTAATCATCCAATAAAACAAACTGTTTCAGCAATTCTTTTTGAGAAGTGAAATCTTTCTTATTAAAATTATTTTTTAAAAAAAGTGATAAGGCTGGTGTTGCAAATAACTCTGTTCCAGCTAAAGAAATTTCTTTAGCACGTTTTAAAATTTTCACTAATAAATTTTCGGCGCTTAAAACGGTTTTATGCAAATAAACTTGCCAATACATTAATCGGCGAGCAATTAAAAATTTCTCAACGCTGTAAATACCTTTCGCTTCAATTACTAATTCACCTTTAGCAACATTCAACATTTTTATAATACGGTCGCTACTCACTACACCTTCCGAAACTCCAGTAAAAAAACTATCGCGTTTCAAATAATCTAATCTATCCATATCTAATTGGCTAGATACTAATTGATGTAAATATTTTTTTGAATAATCACCTTTAAAAATTTTAATAGCTAAAGTCAGTTTTCCTTTAAATGTGATATTTAATTCATCCATCAACATCATCGAAATATATTCGTGACTTATTCCTTTAACAATTGTATGTTCTAAGGCATGCGAAAACGGACCATGACCAATATCGTGCAATAAAATGGCAATAATTGCAGCCTCGGATTCTTCGTCTGATATCTTTATACCTTTTGATTTAAGCACTAACAAAGCTTCAGTCATTAAATGCATTGCACCAATAGCGTGATGAAAACGAGTGTGTAATGCGCCAGGATAAACTAAATTAGTTAACCCTAATTGTTTAATACGTCGTAAACGTTGAAAAATTGGGTGATTTATTAAATCAAAAACTAAATCATTTGGCAAAGTGATGAAACCATAAATAGGATCATTTATTATTTTTCGTTTGTTTACCATCTTTGTTTTTGCTTGATTTTATTAGTTACAAATTTATCTTTTTTTCTATATTTAAGTTAGAAAAAAACGAATTCAATATATTGGTATAATTGCTTACTTTTACTCGAATTATTTAAAAATAAACTAAATTTTATATGCCACATATTTCTAATAAGGCAATCGAAATGCCTTCGTCTCCAATCCGTAAACTTGTACCATTTGCTGAAGAAGCAAAAAAAAGAGGAACAAAAATTTACCATTTAAACATTGGGCAACCTGATATTGAAACTCCTGAATCTTTTTTAAACGCTGTTAAAACTGCTGATTTTAAAGTTTTAGAATACAGTCACAGTGCTGGAAACGAAAGTTACCGTAAAAAATTATGCAATTATTACAAGGGATATAATATTAACATCAATTCTAACGAAGTTATAATTACGTGTGGTGGTTCAGAGGCAATTGAAATAACCATGAAAACGTGTTTCAATGTTGGTGATGAAGTTATTATACCAGAACCTTTTTATGCTAATTACAATGGCTTTGCAAAGGCAGCAGATGTAACTGTAGTTCCAGTGCGTAGTTTTATTGAAACTGGTTTTGCTTTACCTCCAATTTCAGAATTCGAAAAATTAATTACTCCTAAAACAAAGGGTATTATGATTTGTAATCCTGGAAATCCAACAGGATATTTATACACAAAAGAAGAATTATTAGCATTACGTGACTTAGTAAAAAAACATGATTTATTTTTATTAAGCGATGAAGTTTACCGTGAGTTTTGTTACGATGGTAAAGAATATGTATCAGTTATGCATTTAGAAGGCATTGAAAACAATGTTATTTTATTAGATTCAATTTCTAAACGATACAGTGCATGTGGTGCTCGTATTGGAGCAATGATTAGCAAAAACAAAGAAGTTATGGCAGCAGCAATGAAATTTGCTCAAGCTCGTTTATCACCACCAAGCTACGGACAAATTGGTGCAGAAGCAGCTTTAGATACACCACAATCTTATTTTGATGGTGTGAAAACAGAATACATTGCACGTAGAGATTTTGTTATTGAAGAAATCAATAAAATTGACGGCGTGTTTTGTCCGAAACCAAGTGGTGCATTTTATTGCATAGCTCGTTTGCCAATTGATAATGCTGACAAATTTTGCCAATGGTTATTAGAAGAATTTAGCTTTAATGGCCAAACAGTAATGATGGCTCCAGCAACAGGTTTTTATTCAACACCAGGAGCAGGAATTAACGAAGTGCGTTTAGCTTATGTGTTAAATAAAGAAGATTTGAAAAATGCGCTTATTTGTTTAAAAGAAGCATTAAAGGTATATCCAGGAAAAACAAATTAATTTAAAATTACAATGACATCATGACGTAATTGTCAGTGTTTTTTGTATTGGTATGTTTTTAGAGGATTAGTATACAATGAATACTTTTCCTTTTAAAGAATTAAAGAAAATCTTATTATTACCTACTCTATTAGTAGCGTTATGTTGGGCTATATATGGTATAAATTATGCCTTTAATTTAGACTTATTTCAATTAGGAATTTCTCCCCGAAAAGTTGATGGGCTAATAGGAATATTAGTTGCTCCTATTCTTCATGTAGAACTTAATCATATTTTAAGTAACACACTTCCACTTTTTGTTTTGAGTATGATGCTTTTTTATTTTTATAAGCCCATAGCCTTACCAGTATTTTTTTGGATCTATTTTATTAGTGGAATTTGGCTTTGGGTTGGTGGACGAAATAATGATATTACTCCATTTTATCATTTTGGAGCTAGTATTTTAATTTATGGTTTTTCTACATTTTTATTTTTTAGTGGCGTATTCCGAAAACATAAACAACTCATGGTTGTTTCAGCAATCGTTGTTTTTTTATATGGAAGTTTAACCTGGGGCATTTTTCCGAGCGAAGATTCCATTTCATGGGAAGGTCATTTATTTGGGGCACTTTCTGGAATACTAGTTGCCTATTTTTATAAAAAAGATGGTCCACAAAAAGTTGAATACAATTGGAAAGATGACGACGAAACCGATATAGATTACATGCAGACAGAAGAGTTAATACAAGCTGATGCGCCAATAAATGAAGGAGAAGACATTCCTAATTCAAATCCTTTTCCAATCAATTACGTTTACCACTTTAAGGAGAAGGAGAAAGAATAGGTTATAAATATTTTGGGCGTTTCTTTGTGAATCATTTTTTATAAATGATTTGGGCGTTACCCTGCGGGTCAGGCTTTCCGTTGCAATCTTTTTTCGTTCCTCAAAAAGGATTTTCACTGCAATCCTTAACGCGGATTTATATTTACAATTGAAATTTATACTTTCGATGCTATGATTTTGTGCAGCAATAGCTGTAAAATGAATTTGCGAAGATGAGTGCGAAAGGATTCATTTTAGCAGTGGTCCGAAGGAATTGCCTTTAACAAAATCATAAGGTTTTGAAAACTTTTGCCTTCAAAAGTATTAAGAGAATATTTATTATAATTATTTGGGCGTTGCCTTCGGCCAAGCTTTCCGTTGCAATCTTTTTTCGTGCCTCAAAAAGGATTTCCACTGCAATCCTTAACGCATACTACAAATAAAAAATTTTGAAAATTTTATAAAATATTAAAGAAAGTAGTAGAAAAGATTTTTGATAAAGCCTATTTAATCTTCAATTTTCCTTTACGCCATGCATCAATAAACTGTGCCCAAGCTACAGGATTTAATAAACTAACACTTGGATATTGACCTGCTTGATAAAGACGAGTATATTGTTGTTGCATTCTAACTCTGTAATTTGAAGCGGCATCCATTGTTCCTCCTTTTATAGAAGCCCTAACATCATCATTGTCCATATTTTTTGCTGCACGTTCTAAATCAGTATCAGATAAATCTAAATTTAAAATGGCACGTTTAAATTGCTCTTTGCTTGGCCAAGGAAAAACGTTTACAGTTGGTAACTGAATAGTATCCTTTGTCAAAATTTGAATAATGGAATAATGCTTTCCTGTTAAAGTATCCGATAAATTATAAACTTTGTTTTTATGATTTACTGAAAAAAATTGCATTTCATCACCTGGTCTCGCAACTATGGTAAAAAAACCATAAAAATCACTTACAGTACCCGAACGAGTTCCTTTTAGCATAATAGAAACAAAAGGTAATGGTTGCAAACTATCATCTAAAACAACACCTGAAACTTGAATATATTTATCACTATGTTGACTCTTATCCGCTGGATTTTGCCCAAAAGCAAATACTGATGAAATTAAAATTAAAATTAAGTAAACGTTTTTCATATTGGAATTCTATTTTAAACAAACTTACGGCTTATTTTATTCAAAAGTGCCATTTAAACATAAATTAACAGGCAAAATATGCTGATTAAACTCTTTCATTAATATGAGAAACATCATATTCATTAATAAAATTAATGCTATTTTTTCAAACACTTTTTGTAAATTAGGCTTCTTAAAAAAACAAAAAACAATATGGAATTCAGAATCGAAACAGACACAATGGGTGAGGTAAAAGTACCAGCTCATGTTTATTGGGGTGCTCAAACAGAACGTTCTCGTAACAATTTTAAAATAGGACCTGAAGCTAGTATGCCAAAGGAAATTATTTATGCTTTTGCTTATTTAAAAAAAGCTGCTGCAATGGCTAATTGCGAGTTAGGGGTTTTAACCAAAGAAAAAAGTGATTTAATAGGAAAAGTTTGTGATGAAATTTTAGAAAAAAAATTAGATGATCAATTTCCTTTAGTGATATGGCAAACTGGTTCGGGTACACAAAGTAATATGAATGCGAATGAAGTAATTGCTTACCGTGCTCATGTAATGAATGGTGGAAAACTAACAGATGAACCAAAAGTTTTACATCCGAATGATGATGTTAATAAATCTCAAAGTAGTAATGATACTTACCCAACGGCGATGCATATTGCAGCTTATAAACAAGTAGTTGAAATTACAATTCCAGGCATGGAAAAATTACGCGATTCATTAGACAGAAAAGCTAAAGAATTTGCAAACATTATTAAAACTGGTCGTACTCATTTTATGGACGCTACGCCATTGTCATTAGGACAAGAATTTAGTGGATACGTTCAGCAAATAATCATGAGTATTCGTACTTTAAAAAATGCATTAGAAGCAGTTAAAGAATTAGCGCTTGGTGGAACAGCTGTTGGAACAGGTTTAAATACGCCAAAAGGGTACGATGTTTTAGTAGCTAAAAAAATTGCTGATTTAACAGGTTTACCATTTGTTACCGCACCAAACAAATTTGAAGCGTTAGCAGCACATGATGCTATGGTAGAATTAAGTGGAGCTTTAAAACGTAGCGCTGTAGCTTTAATGAAAATAGCCAACGACGTTCGTATGTTATCTTCTGGTCCACGTTGTGGAATTGGGGAATTAGTTATTCCTGACAACGAGCCAGGATCATCTATTATGCCAGGAAAAGTAAATCCAACTCAACCAGAAGCATTAACTATGGTTTGTGCTCAAGTTATGGGTAATGATGTTGCTGTAACTATTGGAGGAAGCATGGGACATTTTGAATTAAATGTTTTTAAACCAGTTATCGCATATAACGTATTACAATCAGCTCGTTTAATTGGTGATGCATGTGTTTCTTTTACAGAAAAATGTAGTGATGGTATTACTGCAAATTTACCTGAAATTAAAAAACATTTAGAAAATTCATTAATGTTAGTGACAGCATTAAACACTCATATTGGATATGAAAAATCTGCTAAAATTGCTAAAACAGCGCACAAAGGAAATAAAACTTTACGCGAAGCTGCAATTGAATTAGGTTATGTAACCAACGAACAATTTAACGAATGGGTTAAACCAGAAGATATGATTGGAAGTTTAAAATAACCTCAAAAAATAATCAATACTAAAAAAGCTCGAAATTAATTTCGAGCTTTTTTAGTTTAAAATGATTCCATAATTAATTATCAGATTTAATAATTTTGAAAGAATGTGATTTACTATTTTCTTTAATTTCAATAAAATATATTCCATTACTAAGACTCTCTATATTTATTTTATCAAAAGCAGTACCTTTTAAATACTCATTCCCAATTACATCATATATTTTATAATATATAGGTGAATTTATAGTAGCAGTATATTTTATTGAAAGTTCTTTTGTTGCAGGATTTGGAAATATAGAAATAGAACTTCCAAAATTATTCAAATTTGAGATACCCAAAACGATTGGTGTTAATGCAACAGAACTAGAATCTTTTCCGCAACTGGAATTCACTACATGTGAAACAGTATATGTTTGAGAAATTGAATAGGTATGAGCTGGACTACTTAATATACTAGAAGTGCCATCACCAAAATACCATTTATTACTTAACGTATTCGAATAGCCTGTAAACTGATAATTCAAAGAGCCAATCAATGAAGTAGTAAATGGTGCATAAGGATTATATTTTCCAATATTCCAAGTCGACAAACTATCTCTTACAACATCATGTGCAATTTGTTGTAAAAAAACAGAATTTGAAGGAGAAACGCCAGGATTATAAGTATTTGTTAAAACACTTTTATGGAATAATACTTCGTAAAAAACACAAGCTGTAAGATAGGAACCTTCTAATGAAGGATGACTTTCATCAACATTATACAATTCTAAACTTGGGTTTAAAGAAATTGATTTCCTAAAAGCCTCTCCTGCAGGTGAAAAAACAGAATGCGTTGTATCAGCAAATAATTTATAAGATGCTCGAAGTCTATTTTGCATACCAAGATAAGTACAAACTGGTGGCAAAGAAACACAGTTTGAGGCATCACCATTTTTCCGTCCCCAAGTTTCAAAAAAAACAGTTTCAGAACATGTGTTGTAATGTTTTATCATGCTATCCAATTTAATTGCACTTATTAAAGTATTAGTATAATAAGGTGCAGGAATAAGCGCTGGTTCTTGACTTTGCGCTTGCAACACAACATAATTCCATGATTGAGAGCTTAATTTAGTAACAGTAATTGGGTCATTATAATGGCCAACAAATGTTTGACCTCCGGGACAATTACTATCAAAAATCAAGGTATCACCGTTTGCTAGGGCAACATCCTTAATTAATTGAGGTAAATTATTTACATAGGTATAACTATTGCCTAAAAATAAAACCTTTAGTTTTTTATTTTGTTGAGCATTTAAATTTATTCCATTTAATATAACGGAAATAAAAATGAGTAATTTAAGATTATACATTTCTTGGATTCAATTTTTATAAAAGTAAATCCTTTTTTTAAATCAGAAGTATAAATTATTTTAATTAATCGTAATGCTAACAAAAATTCAATATGAATTTAGTAAGCATAATCGCTTAAATATTCAAAATTTGAAGTGAGTTTTCCCTCTTTACAAATACTTGCTCTTTCAATAACTTTATCAATATCTTCTTTAAATAAATACGGAACGACACGTTCCATTAAATCTTTTCCAAAATCATCACTTGCATCGCGAGGCAATTCACATGGTAAATTATCAACAGCCATTACACAAATTGTTTCTTTATTAAAAGCAACATCTTCTTTGTCTGTTTTTGGATTATAACCATAAAATGGCTTGTCAATTGTACTTGAACGAAGTGTTGTAGGAACGCTTCCATCAATATCACAAGTTATGTCGGCAACCACACTCATTTTAAAATCAGAGGCCTTCATATCTTCTGTTGTAAACATTTTTGGAGAACGCGGATCCCAATAATGAGCAGAAATAAATATATCAGTTGCTTTTGTAAAAGGTGAAAACTTAGAAACAAAATGTTCAGGATGTTGAAAAAAGTCATTCAAATCAAAATTATGATCATTAGGTCTTTCAACGTAATCTCTTGGGTTTAATTGGCAGTAAACAGGCTCTCTGAATGAAGCCATTAAAAATTCCTCAGGTGTCACTTTTCTGATACGTAATGCTGATAAAATTTCAATAGCACCATTTGCAACGCGTCCTCCTCCAGTTAGAGCAATTTTAATATTTGGTAATTTCACACGTTTTAATTCCTCTTCCATTTCAGCTCTATCTCTGCATAAATTGGCAGGCTTAATTTGGAATAAATCATATTTTCGTCCATACCCTAAAATAGCATTGTATGTGCCAACAATACCAGCAAAACGGCCAAATCCAATAATTCTATTATGATTTTTATCCGTTAAGGTTTCGTAATCAATCATTTGGATTTTTTTCTCAATAAGCGTTTTCATTAACTTAACATTATGAGCCTGCTTTTTAATAGTATGAGAAAAGAAAAAATATTTTTTACCTTGTAATAAATTCTCTTTAGGCACTTCTTTAACGCCCATCAAAACATCACAATCACTTAAATCTTCCTGAAGTGTTAAACCAAAAGCCAAATATTCTTCGTCGCTGTAACATCTAATTTTACTAGGTTGAATAACAATTTCCAAATTAGGAAAAGTTCTTAATAATTCAGTACAAATTAATGGAGTTAAAGGCACTCGTTTATCTGGCGGTGATTTCTCTTCACGAAGTACACCAATTTTAAGTTTAGTCATAATGTTATTTAAATAAAATATTTTTTACACCTTTTTATAATTGGCATAATGACACAAATATACAAGTTTAATTTTAGGCAAAAGCTGTAAAAAAAGACACTTATTATTTTTTAATAAACACAAAATGAGAGCTCTCTACCCTAAATAAATCGCAATATTTTATATACTTTAGTAGAATATATAAGTTTAATCACTTCCGAAATTTATTATGAAACACTTCCTTAAATTAACAGTCTTTTTAATAGTTATTACTCAAACTTTATTTGCACAAAGTGCTTTTATAAAAGATAGTCTTGATATTTATATAAAAAGAGAAATGACGCGTTGGAATTTACCAGGAATGGCAATTGCAATTGTAAAAGATGGAAAAGTTGTATTTATGAAAGGCTATGGTTATTCAAATATAAATACCAAAACACCAGTCACAGAAAACACCGTTTTCCAAATCGCATCAAATTCAAAAGCTTTTACAGGAACTTCTTTAGCTTTATTAGAGAATTATGGAAAACTAAAATTAGAAGATAAAGTAAAATCATATTTACCATATTTTAAAATGAATGAGGATTGGAAAACTAATGAAGTTTCCATTGCTGATGTATTATCGCATCGTATTGGATATGGTACATTTCAATCAGATCTATTAAATTGGGGTGGAACAAAATCACGGAAAGAACTTATTGAGAATATGGCAAACGTTACTCCTAAATATGGCTTAAGAGAAAATTATGGGTACTGCAATATGGGATTTTTAACTGCTGGTGAAATTATACCAGCAGTTTGCGATACAAGTTGGGATGATTTTTTGAAATTTCATTTTTTTAATCCATTGGAAATGGCAAATACAAAAACAAAATATATAGATTTTATTACTTCTGATAAAGCGTCAAAAGCCTACACTTTAGTAAATTATAAAATTCAAGAAATTACTCCGGCAAATGTCGACAACTTAGGGCCTGCTGGATCAATAACCTCTAACGTTAATGATTTAAGTAAATGGGTAATAATGCAATTAAATAATGGAAAATATAATGGCAAACAAATTATACCTGAAGCCGTTATTAATAGAACACGAGAGTCATTTACAATTGTTGAACGAAAAAGTAAAAAAGGAAAAAACTTTGGAACATATGGATTAGGTTGGTTTTTAAATGATGCTTATGGCAAAAAAATTGTAACGCATGATGGTGGAGCAAATGGTTTTTTAAGTAAGACCGTTTTAGTACCTGAAGACAATTTCGGTTTTGTAATTTTGACAAATAGCGACGCTCAATATTTATTTGAAGCCTTAGGAACACAATTAATAAATGATTTAATACAACAACCTTATGTTAATTTAAGTCCATTATACTACTATGGTTTTAAAGAAGATTATGATGAGGAAATTGAAATAAAAAACAAATTAAATAAAACAGCATTAAATTTTAAACCGGAAAAAGATGCCTATGCCAAACTTTCAGGAATTTACTCAAACAAAGTTTACGGAAAAATAGCCATCGAATCAAAAGGTACCTATGCAGAAGTTACTTTCGAATTCCACCCACAATATAAAGGCAAATTAAATTACTTAACAAATAATACCTTAGTTATTGAATATAAT
Organism: Bacteroidota bacterium; assembly: GCA_043769975.1. Lineage (GTDB taxonomy): Bacteria > Bacteroidota > Bacteroidia > B-17B0 > Aurantibacillaceae > UBA4416. The sequence continues at coordinate 5,242 of JAYVIS010000450.1, read as the reverse complement.
GATCCCACACTAGGAACAAAAGAAATACGATTTTCAAATACTGCACTACCAGTCACAATTGAAATAAAAGTAAATGACTTTTTGGACATGGATTCTTACATTTTCACAAAAATTAGCAATACTTATGCTCCATTTTCGCAAAAATAAATAAACAAAAAACAAAAATTGAATGTATCTTTGTATCATTAAAAGCTGAATAGTTCTTTAACATTATGGGTCCGACCGGTTTTGACAGCGAGCGCAGTTGATGAGTAAGCAGGTAGTGCGTTGTAGATATGGCACTTTAAACATAACCTTCAAACTTTTATACGGCGAAGAGAATTCTTACGCTATGGCTGCTTAGTCCAAGACTAACCAATCATTGTAAACCCCGTAGCGTCGTTGCTTAGCGACGGGATGTTTGCACCACAAATTAGCAAATTGTTTTAGGGATGATGTTACCTAAAACAATATCAACATCTAAGTTTAAGTTTGGTTTGAATAAACGCCTGACTTGAATCGAAAACTAAGTTTATTCTAAACTTTGTAGAAAGCTCACTAATTCCTTGTTTGGACGAGAGTTCGAATCTCTCCGGGTCCACATGAAGGGACAAACAGATTTTTTCAGTTTGTCCCTTTTTTTATATCCTTTGAAACTATTGTAAATAAAGGTTATTCGAGATCATCGATTTTTAAATTCGTGCGTTAGAATTTTTATTGAAATACAAGGTTTTTCGCAAGGTTTATTCAAAGGATTCGAACTTTTATAAATGTTAACTTTGATATTATATTTAATTCGATATTTAAACATTGCCCTTCCTTTAATTCTTTTTCCATTTAAAACAAAGCAAAAGCATATCGTCCAATTGGTCAACTTCCCTTTTCCAATCGCTTATTTCTTTTGATACAATTTTTATTCTTGTATCTGATTCCACATTGTTAATTGTTTTAATTAACGATTTAAACCTATTTGTTCCGTATGCTTCATCATTAAAATTTAGTTGATCAAAAATTCCATCAGTAGACAGGGCAATGAGATCGCCATCAAGTAAATCGAGCGCATAGCTTTTATAAGTTCTTTCGCGTTCAGATTGGCCAAGTAAGGACAAACCTCCGATTGATTTTGGAGTTGCTTTTAAAACCTCAAATTCTCCATTTCTTAATAAGTAGCCATGATTACGTGCACCCGAAAATTCAATTTTATTATTTGTAGTATCAACAATTATTAATGAAATATCACAGCCATCTTGTGAATATTCATCGCCCTTATCTTGTTGTAACGTATCAAATACTTTTGTATGCAGCGCACTTAAAATTGTTCCGGGATCTTTTGATAGATATTCATTTACCGATTCGTTCAAAAGTGAGTTGATAGTCATTGATATTAGCGCTCCCGGAACTCCATGACCGGTACAATCTGCCACTGCCAGATAACAGATTCCTTGATCTTGATAGAACCAATAGAAATCGCCACTGATAACATCTTTAGGTTGATAAAAAATATTGCAATCGGGTAGGTATGTTGAAACTTCAAAGTCCTGCGGAAGTATCGACTGCTGAATTTTTTTAGCGTAATTAATGCTATCACTTACCTTTTTGTGGGAGATTTCAATTTCTTTCTTCTGTAATACAACTTCAGCTGTTCGTTCGGTAACTGTTTGTTCTAATATTTCCTTTTCTTTTCGTAATTTTTGTTCACGCCATTTAATATAAGACCAAATCGATCCAACAATTACTAAACCTACTAATGTGCGAAACCACCAGGTTTTCCACCAAGGTGGGCGGATGGTAAATGTGTAATTTAATTCCTTACTCCAATAACCATCGCCGTTCATAGCTTTGACTTTAAAGGTGTAAATACCGTGTGGTAAGTTGCCATAGGATGCTTCTGAACGTGTAGTTAAACTACTCCAATTATCATCATTACCTTGTAATTTAAATTGGTATTTTACTTTGTTACTTTGTTTCTGTGTAATACCAATAAATTTAAACGTAATGTTGTTATTGTTATAAGCCAATCTTAAATTTTCGGGTAAACCATACCATTTTGAAATACTATCAAACTCAAAATTCCCAACTCTTATACCATTATCCAAAACAAAACCACTATCCTTTTTGTTTTCAAAATTTTGCCAATTAATCTTTTCATTAAACAATTCAAGGTTTGTTATCTTTATGTTCGGTGGTATTGTATTGATTTTATCGCCTTGGGGATGATAAGCTGTAAGCCTATCGTTAGCACCTATCCATATGTTACCATTTTTATCTTCAAGGATAGTTTTACCTCCATTACACCCTACGCCATAAAAACCATCATCGTAGGTATAATTTTTAAACAGTACTTCATCATTTGAGAAATTATTGAGTTTGACTTTGTCATTTAGTTCAACTAACTTGGAATAGCTTAATTTTGAAAGGCCTAATCGAGTTCCGAACCAGAGGTTTCCGCTTTTGTCTTCCAGTATACTGAGCACATTGTTATTGCTTAAGCCTTCTTTATCGGTAAAATGCGTAAAATATTTGCCATCATACATGCTTACTCCCCCTCCTAAGGTGCCGAACCAAAGATTCCCCTTTTTGTCCTCTAGGATACTTCGAACATCATTATTACTTAAACCTTCTTTCTTTGTAAAATTGGTGAAAGATTTCCCATTATACCTGCTTACTCCACCGCCAGCGGTGCCAAACCAAAGATTTCCACTTTTGTCTTCCAGGATACTATAAACTGTATTTTTGGTTAAACCTTCTTTTTCGGTAAAAAGGGTAAAAGATTTACCGTCATACCTACTTACTCCACCGCCATTGGTCCCGAACCAAAGATTTCTGCTTTTATCTTCCAAGATAGTAAAGACAGTATTATTGCTTAAGCCTTCCTTCTTGGTAAAATGTGTAACCATGCCTAGATTTCCGATCAGTCCTCCACTAGAGGACTGCGGTCCATCATACTTGCTTAATCCACCACCTGATGTTCCGAACCAAAGATTTCCGCTTTTGTCTTCTAATATACTCCTTAGATCATTATTGCTAAATCCTTCTTTGTCGGTAAAATAACTAAAACATTTTCCATCATACTTACTTACACCACCGCCTGCTGTGCCAAACCAAAGATTTCCGCTTTTGTCTTCCAGAATACTTCTGACATCATATTTGCTTAAGCCTTCTTTTTCGGTAAAATGAGTAAAGCTTTTTCCATCGTATTTATTTACTCCTCCTCCATAGGTGCCAAACCAAATATTTCCGCTTTTATCTTCAAGGATACACCTCAAATTATTCTTATTTAAGCCTTCTTTATCTGTAAAATGGGTAAAATGTTTTCCATCATACTTGCTTACCCCACCGCCATTGGTGCCAAACCAAATATTTTCGCTTTTGTCCTCTAGGATACTCCTAACATCATTATTGCTTAAGCCTTCTTTATCAGTAAATTGAGTAAAATATTTTCCATCATACTTAGATACTCCACCGCCTTCGCTACCGAACCAAATATTTCCGCTTTTGTCTTCCAGGATACTAAGTACAGTATTATTACTTAAACCTTCTTTATCACTATAATTACTGAAAGATTGTCCATCGTATTTAGATACTCCACCACCATTGGTGCCGAACCAAATATTTCTATTTTTATCTACCAGCATACTTAACACGGTATTATTGCTTAAACCTTCTTTATCAGTAAAATGGGTGAACCATTTTCCATCATACTTGCATACTCCACCTCCGTATGTACCGAACCAAATATTTCCGCTTTTGTCTTCAAGTATACTAAATACAGTATTATTGCTTAAGCCTTTTTTCTCAGTAAAATTGGTAAAACATTTTCCATCATACTTGCATACTCCACCTCCAAAGGTGCCGAACCAAAGATTTCCGTTTTTATCTTCCAGCATACTCCTAACATCATTATTGCTTAAGCCTTCTTTATCTGTAAAATGTGTGAAACATTTTCCATCATACTTGCTTACCCCACCGCCATTGGTGCCGAACCAAATATTTCCGTCTTTATCTTCCATGGTACAAAGTATTATATCATGTTTTAAGCCTTGTAACTTTCCAAAGGAAGAAAATGATTGTGGGTTGTTGTCGTTTATGTGGGGGTCTTTGGCAATAGTTACTTCGGGGATGCCAGCGATTTTTGGGGTGTCTAAAGCCAATACTATTTTCGGAAGTAGGAAAGTGTCTTTGCCGGGAGTGCATACCCTAGGTATTCCTGCTTGGTGAATGTTCGTGTTTATTGCAATGTGAATATTGGTGTTTGTGGGTACAACTTTAGGTTTTCCAACAGGTATTTTTTTAAGTATCTTTTCATTCACCAAAATTACTTCTGGCACGCCCATGCTGTCTTTGGGCACAACATAGCCATGTGCTTCAACTATCTTAGGTGCAAACTTATTGGGGAGTTCTTTTTTTTGTTGTTCACAAGATGATAGGAAAATAAAAACAATGAAAAAAGAAAAGTATTTGAGGTAATGGAAAAAAGAAAGCATGTTATACTACTGAAATTTCCATGTTTAAATCTATTACTTCCTTTAGTTCTTCGCCCTTTTCAATCATCAATTCGTTGTCTTTCGCACAAATCCAATTAACAGAAAGAGAAGTTTTCATTTCTTTAAAGATAAGAAGTATATTAACAATCATTTTAAAGGTTGCAGTATTATAATACAACCATCTAAATGACACTGCAGTTGTAGAATTTGGCTCTTGCGCATATTTTAATAAATATTCCTGTATTGGCTTATAAAATTCATTCACATTCTCAGGAAAAGATTTTCCTTCAAAAGAGAATGTTCCAGTATTGCCCTGAAAATTAATAGCTGGAGTTTCGGAACTGGCTGTAAGTATTAAATCTTCCATTATTTTAATTAATAGTTAAGGTAAAAAATATATTTTCTCCGGGTAATTCATCAAAGTGGTAATCAAAGCTTCCTGCCGAATTCTTTGCTATCTCATATAAACCCAATCCGCAATTCCCTTCCGGGCTAATTTGACTTTCTAAAAGTCGCTTTTTGTAATTCGAACTAAGTTCCTCTATGGTTAACGCTTTTACTTCTTTAAGGTGTTTTTCAAAATCTTTAAACAAATCTTTTCTAACGAAATTTCCACACTGGATTTTAAGATGATTACTATTGTTTCCAATTACAAATATCCCTTCTTTTGCTTGGTTTATTAGGGCCCCGTGTTTTGAAATATTTTGCAAAGCCTCAATCAATGTAACAATCTCTCTAATTCTTGGAGGACTCACCGTTGTGTTTGACAAGAAATTTTT
>JAYVIS010000449.1:0-4977 GCA_043769975.1 Bacteroidota bacterium | reverse complement strand
GAAAATAGAATGGCAGTTCGATTTGAATACGAGTGGCATAATAAAGTCGGGCAATGGTTTAGGAGCTATGGAAATGAATTATGGGAATTTAATGAAAATGGTTTAATGCAAAAAAGATTTGCTAGTATTAATGATTTACAAATTAATGAATCAGAACGTATATTAATATAAATTCTACAATGACAGCTCAAACAGTTTTCACCCTTATTAATCCGCAAAACGGTAATCTTGCTTTCAAGATTTATTCATTTGACGATGCTAGTACATTCGACCATCTACAAAGGCTAAATTATTATTCAATGATTTTAGTTACAAATGGAGGTGCGAAAATCAAAGCAGATTTTTCAGACTATCAAATATCAAATAATAGTTTACTCTGTTTTTCTCCGTATCAACCGTTTATGGTTTCTGATTCTGCGCAACTACAAGGTGTCGTTATTAATTTTCATCCAGATTTCTTTTGTATTCATAAACACCATAAAGAAGTGGCTTGCAATGGCGTATTATTTAATAATGTCTATCAACCACCGTTTGTAAACTTAAACGAAAGTCAAGTAAAAAGTTTTCAGTTATTAATTGAACAAATGAAAGAGGAAACACAACATGTTGCCCTTGCTCAATATGAATTACTAATTTCCTATTTGAAAATATTTTTAATTAATGCTTCCCGTATAAAAGTTGCTGCAAATCCAAACATACATGATAGTCTTGAAAAAGATACAGAACCATTTATATTGCAGAATTTAAAAGATGCTATTGAGCAGCATTACAAAGAGAAACATACTGCTAGTGATTATGCAGAATTATTAAATATCTCTCCGAGTGCTTTAGCAAAAATAAGTAAAACACATTTCAATAAAACACTTACCGACTTAATATCTGAGCGAATTATAATTGAAGCGAAAAGAGAATTATATCTAACATCAAAAGCTGTGAAACAAATAGCATTTGATTTAGGATTTAATGATGAACACTATTTTAGTAGGTTTTTTAAAAAGAATGCGGAAATTTCCCCGCAAATTTATAGAGATACAGTTGGCTTTGCAAGAGCTGAGATGTAAGGTTAATTAAGTAAATTCATAAATGCGAATTCATTCCGAGGTTATTTCGAAGTGATTAAAAATTGTTTAAAATCGCTTCGCATGTTTTGTCTTTTTAAGGAACACTTAAGAAACAAAAAAGCCTTACATTTCTGTAAGGCTTTGGTGGGAGATACAGGGTTCGAACCTGTGACCCCCTGCTTGTAAGGCAGGTGCTCTGAACCAGCTGAGCTAATCTCCCAAATTTGGAGTGCAAATATAAAAGTTATTTTTTAATCTGCAAATATTAATTTACTTTTTTTGAAAAAATCTAAAATTATTGTTTCAATACTTTTCCAATTTTAATATTTTCCCCGTTTTTATTGATTTTATAAAAGTAAATACCGTTTGTTAAATGTTCAATATTTACTTGGGTTTGTTTATTATTTAATTCTTGTTTTAGCACTATTTCTCCTACTGCATTAATTAATTCAAATTGAGAATTAAATACTTCATTCGTAAAGTTTATAGTTAAAATTCCTTTTGTTGGGTTTGGATATAAGTTAGCAACATCTCCAATTAATTCTTCAATGCCAATCGGGCAGGCAGAAACAGATACTGAAACAATTGTTGTTGGGAAGCATAATCCATCATTAGTTCCTGTTAAAATATAAGTCGTGTTTACAGTTGGAGAAACCACAGCTGCACTTGTTGTAATAGCGCTTGGAGTCCAAGTATAATTTGTAGCACCACTTCCTGTTAACGTAACAGATTGACCTATACAAATGGATGTACTACTTGCTATTGCCGTTAGTGTTGGATTATTACAAACTAAAACAATTGACAAACTATCTATTCCTAAATCATCTGTTCCACTATCTGAGGTCCCTTTAAATTTAACCATACAAGAAGGTGTGGCTGCTGAATTCACAAAATAAACCGTTTTTTTAATCCAGGTTGGTTGAGCGTTATAACTTGCTTTAATACTAAAGGATGCACCTGCGTCGTTTGATACTAGCACATCTAAATTATCTGTTCCTGTTGGATTCATATAATAAAATGATATGGCATATTTACCATTTTGGTTCATATTAACCAACACATCCAAATCTCCTTTCGTATTAATACCAGCGACGCTTGAATGAAAATCGGCACAGCCAGTTCCGCTATGAGGTGTTACATTACCAAATGTTGCTGAGGTCCAACTTGCCGAAGTCCCGTCGTTCTGTCTTCTCCAAGCATTATCACCTGTTAAAGGGCTACTTTTCCAGTTAATGTTGTTTGGTACATTTCGAGTTGCACACCCATTTTGCCATACATTATCAAATGTTTCATAATAGGGTATGGAAGCATATGAAAGAGCACTAGCCGATGTAATTAAAATAGATGATGAAGGATTTGTTGATGCTGAACATCCAATTAAACATCTATAATAAGTTGAGGAAGTTACCATTTGAGACATTGTAGACGCATTATAACCAACCAGATTAGTCCATGTGATATTATTTGGTGATGATTGCCATTGATAGGCAATTCCTGGCCAAACTGAGGTTCCTGACAAACTAAAGTTTATTAAGGTTCCAGCACACGAGGTAGTTGAACTTACAATTGTTGTTCCACCAACCGGAATGCCGCCAACCGTAATTAATTTTGAAACAGAACTTGCACTGAACGAACCACAAGCAACTATACATTTATAATAAGTTGAGGCGCTTACATTTTGAGTCATTGTGGAGTTGGTATAAGTTGGCAAAGAAGTCCACGTTACATTATTAGGCGATGATTGCCATTGGTATGATAATCCTAATGCTGCAGTACTTCCTGTTAAACTAAAATTTACTGGTTGTGTGCCACAAATTGTACTTGATGAAGCTGTCGTCGTTCCACCAGTTGGAGTACCAGAACAAGAAACACTTAAGCAGCTGTAACTTGTTGTTCTGCAAATAGCGTCAGTTCCGCATAATGGGCTTGTTGATACATGTAATCGGTAATTTCCAGCAGTCGAAATAGTTACTGGCAATGGAGTAGTTCCTGAATATAAAATATTATTTAAAGCATCAGTAAAAGTTAAAAAGTCAGTTAATACAGATGAGTAAAATGTGAAATTTCCAGTCGTTCCTAAAGTTAGTTGGCTATATTCTCCTGCATAATTACAAGTGGTAATGGTTCCACTTCCACAAGATGTAATTGTAGCAGAACCATAAGCTGTTGGACTAATACAACCAGTAGTTGAACTTACTGCTCCACAGCCATAGGTAGTTACTCTACATACATTTTGAGTTCCACAGGCTGAATTAGTTGAAACATGTAATCGGTAAGCTCCAATGGATGGAATAGAAGTTACTAATGGTGCATAACCAGAAGCGATGACAACACTTGCTGTTGTTGTTAATGTTAAATAATCAGTTGGCACCGATGAATTAAATGTATACGTACCAATGGTGTTAAATGTTAAAGAGCTATACTCTGAAGCATAATTACAGGTTGTAATTGTTCCGCTCGAACAGGTATTAATAACTGCACTTCCATATGCAATTGTATTAATACATTGGCTATATGCTATAGAAAAATTAAAGCATAAAATAATAGAGAGCGTATGTATAATTTTTTTCATTTGAATTTAGTTTAGTTTAACGATTTTTTTCGTTGAAATAATTTGATTGTTACTTAAAAGATTGATGAAGTATATGCCTTCAGTTAAATTTCCTAAGTTTAGTTGAACTTCAGTTGTTTGATTCGTTTTTTCGGAATAAACTATTTTACCATTAAGATCATTAACCGTTATAGTACAATGATTTGAAAGCTGATTAAATGTAATAGATAAATTGTCTTTAATTGGGTTCGGATAGATATTTGAAATCGCATTAACTTCTTCTTTTATGCCAACACCAATATTTGGTGTGTATTTCCAAACATCATATTTATATGAGTTATCGTATCCGCAACAAATGTAAGCTTCATTATTTAAAACAAATACGCTTACACCTTCTCTTGCTGTTCCTCCAAAATCAGCTACTTGAAGCCAAGTATCAGTGTAGCTATTATATTGCCAAACATCTTTTTTATAATTTAAGGTGTTATCATAACCTAAAGCCACGTAACCAGAATTTCCTATTGTAAAACTCGTTGCATCATAACGAGGAGTACCTCCAAAAGCTGTTTTTGAACTCCACGTATTTGTTGTAGGATTAAATGCCCATGTGTCATTTTTAAACGCTCCATCAAAACCACATGTTATGTAACAATTGCTATTAGCTGCAAATACAGAGGCTTCTCTTCTTGGCGTGGCTGTACAATTTGCTTTTGCGGTCCAAGTATTTAGTGTTGGATTATATTCCCACCAATCATTTAAATAACCAGTTGAAGATTGACCTAAGCCAACATAGCCTTTGCCGTTTAAAGAAACACCGCATGCCGCTTTGCGTGGTAAACCTCCAATGTCAGCTTTTTGTGTCCAGGCTAATGTGTTTGTATCAAGTTCCCAAAAATCAGAAGTGTAAGAAACAATTCCTTGACCGGAACCAAAATAACCTTTGCCTCCAATTGAAAATGAAATTGCTTGAATTCTTGGCATTCCAACAAAGTCAGTGATTTTTTCCCAAACATCGAAACTTTTATTATAACGATATAATCCATTTTTATAGGAAGAACCATCATACCCATTCGTAATATAAGCTTTGTCATTAATCACAAAACCAGAACAACCTGTTCGAGGTGAACCTGTAAAATCATTTAATTTTATCCATGTATTAGGAGCAGTTGCAAATACAAGCTGGCAAAAAAATAAAAATAAATATAAAGTATAACGCATGTGATTAAGATTAAAGTAAAATGATTTTTTTAGTAATTAATAGTTGATGATTATTATTAATTGAAATAAAATAAATTCCAGAAGTTAACCCTTCTCTTTTTATTTTAGTTTCTTTTGAAATAAAAGGCTCAGATCTAATAATTTTTC
>JAYVIS010000448.1:0-8412 GCA_043769975.1 Bacteroidota bacterium | reverse complement strand
AACATTTCAAAATATAAGTTTGCCATTAAACTATTTGCTTTGGCCGATTCTTTTAAATGCGGCATATCGTTTTCAAATAAATCGAGTTTTGATTCCCATTTAGAGTTTCTATTGATGATTAAAAAAAATGAAATTAGAATAATTGGTAAGCCGTAAACAATTGGTTTTGAAAAAATATTTTTCAGATTTAATATGTCTACTTTATTTAAATGTTTCGATATTGGAACTGAAATAATGAGACAGAATCCAATGCTAGACAGAAAACATAATCTCTCGCCCACAATTCCTGGAACTGGAGTTAATAAATTTGTAAATGGAAAAATGGCCCCTAAAAAAAACAAAACAGCGAACAAAAAATGTTTGTTTTTATGTTTAATGTAATACCAAACCACAAATGATAAAAAAAGAATTGCTATTAAAAAACTAAGATTATAGGGTGTGTATATGTTAATTGTATTTGATCCGTAATAAGCTCTAAATGGGTATGGGAAAAGTAAAAATTTAACATAAAATCCCACTGTCTGTAGTGAAATTGCAATATGATCTATGAAACTAAAATGAGTAGTATATAAAGGATTCTCAAAATGGTAAACATTTCTTATGGGCTTTTCTAAATGAATTACACTTTTGAAAAGAAAAAAGACAATGATAGAAATTAACATGGTTCCTCCCACATATATGGTTTTTTTAAGATCAATCTTTCTATATATTATTAGGGCTAATGGAATTATCGCGAAGGTTAGAATGGCTGTTTTTTTGCAGAATAATCCAAAAATAATTGATAGTATTATAATTAGGAAAGATTTTATACTTGTTTTTTTTATGAATTCTAAACTCCCCCATAATGCGGATAGACAAAATAATGCTGATAACAATTCATCTCGAGATTTTAAGTTGTTTACTACCTCTGTATGTGCTGGGTGTATGAGAAAAATAAAGGATGTTAAAAATGCAAGATTGTATTTATATTCATAATCTTCAAATAATTTTAAAAGAGTAATGAAGATTAAACAAACCAGTACAAAATATATCAAAATATTTATAAGATGACTAATAAAAGGGTTTTGGCCAAAAATACCATATTCAATTGCAAATGTTGCGGTAACTAAAGGTCTGTAGTCAAATGATGATTCCTCATCACTTGCATACCTAGATTTCCAGATTTTCGGAATACCTTTGAACCCCTTTGAAACTAAAGGATGATTAGGGATGTATTTTTGCCCTTTTACAGGGAAATTTGTAACCGTGATGTAGTCATCATCGAGAGCATACTTGTTTTTTAAGCTGTTACCATAAAATAAAAAACAGAAAATAAAGAACAACAATATGGTTTTTTTATTTTCTTTAGCTAGAGTTCTCATTTTCTATAGTTGGTTTTATAATACAAAGAAAAAATAATTTTCGAGCAAATTGGTATTTCCTTTCAAAAAAAAAGCGCTAACGAGTAGCGCTTTTAAAGATATCAATGTTTTCTTTTTATTTTTTGCCTGCTATAAGTTCAGCAATGCTTTTTTTCTTATTATTTGCCATCATATAATCTACACCCATTTTTTGTGCTAAACCTAAATAAAATGATTTATCATGAGCATTTTTTAATGTTAAAACAGCATCACAATTTCCTTTAGCATCAACATTTGATGTTGTACAAGAAATTATTTCTGCATTAGTTTTCAATACTTTAAGTGCGTTGGTTGCTTCAACTTGATCAGTAAAACCGTTAAGATTTATTTGAACAACTGTAGATTTTTTTATTTCACCTTTATCTATTTGTCCTTTAAAAGTCCAAGTTAAATTTGATTGAGAGTAAGCTTTTGAAGAAAGTAATGCTAAACAAAAAATTGTTACTGATAATATTTTTTTCATGTTAATTAGGTTTTAATTTAAGGCTAAGATATATTTTTTTTATAGTTAAGCAAAATATTTTTATCTCTGAATGATTAAAACTATTAGTTTATTGAGTAAATGAATTCTTTATGATATTGGATTATTAGTTTTACAGAATTAATTAATTATTTAGCTAGTAAATATTATATTTGATAAACTAATCCTTTGCCATTGAAAGCTTTCATTAATTCTATAAGTTATTATTTGCCTGAGCAAATTTTTACAAATGAGGATTTTTTTCGAGAATTCCCTGAAACAAGTTCAAATAAGGCGAACCTTTCTAAAATTGGGGTAAAAGAACGTCACATTGCTGCAAATAACGAATTAGCATCAGATTTAGCGGTTAAAAGTGCTCAAAAATTATTTAAACAGAATAACATAAATCCTCACGATATTGATTTTTTATTGTTTTGTGCTCAAGAATTTGATTATTTCACACCCACAACAGCCTGTGTAATTCAACATCGTTTGAATTTACCAACGAATTGTGGCGCCTTAGATTTTAATTTGGGCTGTAGTGGCTTTGTTTACGGATTAGGGATTGCTAAGGGCTTAATTGAGAGTGTAGGCATGAAAAACGTATTGTTATTGACCTCGTCCACCTTAACAAGGAAATTACATCCAAAGGATGAAAATTTGCGGTATTTATTCGGTGATGCTGCTTGTGCAACACTTATTAGCGCTGGAGATTCAAAAAGTGAGATTCATCAGTTTAGTTTTGGAACGGATGGACAAAGTGCTGATAAAATTATGGTGAAAGATGGAGGTTCTCGAAATCCTATTACTAATGAATCATTTCATGAAGTTATAAATGAATATGGTAATATTACTAGCAATGCGTTTATGGATATGAAGGGTGTTTCGGTATTCTCCTTTTCAATTAAAACAGTTCCGAACTTAATTAATGATTTATTAAAAAAGCATAATAAAACAATTGATGAAATAGATTTATTTATTTTTCATCAAGCCAATTTATTTATTATTGATACAATTAGGAAAAAATTAAATTTAAGCGAAGAGAAAGTATTTAATTACATGGAAAATGTTGGTAATACCGTTTCTTCTTCTATTCCTATTGCTCTCTTCGAGGCAATAGAATGTGGAAGGGCAAAAAAAGGAGACACCATCTTGCTAGCTGGATTTGGGGTTGGCTTATCTTGGGGAGCAACAATTATTACTTTATGATTTATTTAGTTATTTTTATCATATGATTACGTTAAATGAGTTTACAAAAAAATTAGAATTGGAGTTTGAGGATATTGAACCTGGGACTCTAAATGCTAATACTGATTATAGAACGATAAAAGGTTGGAGTAGCATGCATGCCTTAATAGTTATTGCTTTCATAGATGCAAATTTCGATGTGTTATTATCTGGTACTGAATTAAAACAAACAAATACCATCGCGGATTTATATAATTTAGTATTTCAAAAAAAATAGTAATTGGCTCAATTCAGCACATCTCATATTAGTATTAAGGCAGTTGTGACATGTGTTCCAAAGGCCATCGAACGATCCTCTGATTACAATCAGTTCAATGAGCAAGAATTAAATTTATTTGTTAAAACAACAGGGATAAAGGAAAGAAGAGTTGCTTCCAAAAATGTAACGTGTGTTGATTTATGCTATACTGCTGCTGAGGTTATTCTGCAAAAATATGGTCATGAAGATATTGATGTACTTATTTTTGTTTCTCAATCGCCTGATTATTTTTTGCCCGCCTCCTCTATTATATTGCAAGATAAACTTAAATTAAATAAAAGTTGTTTAGCTTTTGATGTTAATTTAGGTTGTTCAGGTTACGTTTATGGATTATCAATTGTGGCGAGCTTATTACAAAGTGGTCATTTAAAAAAAGCACTGCTTTTGGTAGGCGATAAATCAACAATTTCAACAAATTATTTAGATAAAAGTACTTATCCTTTATTTGGAGATGCAGGAACTGCAACTTTGATTGAGTATGATGCAACTGCAGAGCCATGGAACTTTAATTTACAAAGCGATGGTTCTGGAAAGGATTCAATTATTATAGAGCATGGTCATTCTCGTCATCCTTGTGATGAGGAATCTAATGTATTGCATGATATTGAACCTGGAATAAAACGAACAAAAAAGGACTTAGCATTAAACGGCATGGATATTTTTAATTTTGCCTTAAAAGAAGTGGCGCAAAATATAAACTCTCTGTTTGAAAAAAGTGGAATTTCTAAAGAAGAAGTTGATTTTTTCTTGTTTCATCAGGCAAATAAATTAATAAACGAAAGTGTTCGCAAAAAGTTAAGAGTTGAAGAACATAAAGTTCCTTATTCAATTGAAATGTTTGGAAATACGAGTTCTGCTTCTATTCCACTAACTTTATGTTTTAAATTAAAAGATGAACTTAAAAATAAGAAACTATCACTTTTGTTAAGTGGTTTTGGGGTTGGATATTCTTGGGGTAGTGTTTTATTGAAGACGCAAAATATTTACACTAACTTAGTAGAACATGATTAGTTTAAAAAATAAAACCATATTAATTACTGGTGCTTCTTCTGGAATTGGAAAAGCAAGTGCATTTATTTGCCATGAATTAGGAGCTCATGTTATTTTAACATCTCGTAGAGAAGATGAATTAAAAGAAATCTGTAATCAATTAAAAGATAATTCGAGTTTTGTAGTCGCCGACTTAACACAAGAAAATGAAATAGAAAAATTAGTTGCTTCAATATCTAACCTTGATGGCATTGTTCATTGTGCTGGCATTGTTAAGCCTGTGCCAATAAAGTTTATAAAGAAAAGGCATATTACAGAAATGTTTGATGTTAATTTTTCATCAGCCGTATTGTTAAGCAGTAATTTACTATCTCTAAAAAAAATAAATTCAAATTCTTCAGTAGTTTTTGTTTCATCGGTTTCAGTTAATCATCCTTATACAGGTGGAGCACTTTATATTTCGTCAAAAGGCGCACTAGAGGCATTTAACAAAGCATTCGCATTGGAAGGATCTTCAAAAAAAATACGTTCAAATATTGTTGCACCTGCTTTAGTAAAAACAAATATCTGGGATCAAATTACAGAATCATTTAGTAAGGAGGATATTCAAAAAATTGAAAACCAGTATCCACTTGGATTAGGTGAGGCAGATGATGTGGCAAAAACAATTGCTTTTTTATTAAGTGATATGTCAAAATGGATTACAGGTACAACTGTCACAATGGATGGTGGCTTATTATTAAATAGCACAAAATAAGATGAATCAATTGCAATATAGTATTATAGTTCCTGTTTATGGCGCCGAAAATTCTTTAGAATTATTAGATACAAGTTTGCGCACTTTTTTTGAAGGAAAATATGATTATGAAATTATTTATATTGATGATTATAGTGCGGATAATTCGTGGCAAACATTAAAAAAAATAAAAGATAAGTTTTCCAACACAACTATTATTCGGTTTAGTAAAAACTTTGGCCAACACGCTGCTTCAATTTGTGGATTTAAGCATGCTAAAGGTAAGTTTGTAATTACAATTGACGATGATTTAGAAGTGCATCCAAATGAAATTGAAAAATTAATACAATCTCAGAAAACCACAAACAATGACCTAACTTATGGATTGTACAAAAAATTAAATGAGCCTGTGTTAAAAAATGTGTTCACTAAAATTTACAAGCAAATATCAAAAATTGAAGGGAAAGATAAAGGTAAAGGAAGTAGTTTTAGATTAATTAAATCTGATCTAGCAAAAAAAATAGCAAATAATCATAAGCAATTTGTTTTTATTGATGAATTGTGTTTATGGTATACTAATAAAATTTCGTTTGTAAACGTGGAACCAAATCAAGATTTTATATTAAAAAACAGATATAAAATGTCTGGATTATTTAGCATGACTTCTACAGTAATTATGTTTTCATCCACTTTTCCATTAAAATTGGTAACATATTTGGGTTTGGTTTTAGCAAGTACAAATTTTGTGATTGGATTGTTTTACATTCTTCGTAAATTTTTATTTAAAACTCATGTTCAAGGATATACTTCACTTATTGTGAGTGTACTTTTTTCAACGGGATTAATTTTATTATGCCTGGGAATAATTGCTCAATATATTAGTAAGGTTTTAAAAGGTGTTAATAATGCGCCATGCTATAATGAAGACGAAGTTATATGTTAGTATTAAAACAATATGGCGTATCATTAATAAGGGTTCAGGAAAAAGATATTGAATTAATTAGGTATTGGCGAAATCAAAGTGATATTGTAAATTTTATGGAATATAAAAATTACATTTTTCCTGATGCTCAAAAAAAATGGTTTGCTTCTATTGATAATAAATTAAACTATTATTTTATCATTGAATTCGAAAACAAAAAAATTGGTTTAATAAATGTAAAAAATTACGATAGACTCGCTGGTTTTGGAGAAGGTGGTATTTTTATTTGGGATAAAAACTATGTTGGTTCTTTTGCCGCTGTATTTAGTTCGTTGTGTTTGTTAAACTTATGTTATTAAAAGTAAATGTTTGTACAAAATCAAGAGTTCGGATACTAAGTAATAACGATAGAGCCATCCATTATAATAAACTTTTAGGCTATAAACTTATTAGTGGGCAAGAACGTGAGTTAAATCAATTATATGAATTAGATGTAAAAGATTATTTGCAAATGGGGGAGAAGCTTAACAAGGCGGCACAAGCGCTAGCGGATATGGATAATAATCTGATTTATTATGGAGATGCCAGCGAAAAAAATATTGAGGAAATTAATGCCTTATTAGTCGGTAAAACTATCTAACGGAAAAATTCCTTTTTCAAAAGATTTTATCCAAGTTTCTTTATCAACCATATTTAATAAAAATGGGTCATCCATATTTTCTATTTTATATTTTGAAATTTCATGAGCATTGTATCCCCACAATGGATTTGGAATGTCAAACATTAAAACAACTCTATGGCTATCTGCATTATTCCAAGCTTCATGAGTATAGGAATCGTCAAAAATCAGTAATTCTCCTTCTTTCCAATGCCTTGTTTCATTTTCAATTTTAATGGCACAAAGTTCTTCATTAGGAACAATTAAAGGCAAGTGACCTCGTAATACCATTTTTGAATAGCCTTTGTGCGGCAAGACATGGGTTTTGGGTTTTAAATAGGAATAATCGCAGGATAAAATTTGCGGTATCGAATATATTATTTCGGCTGTTTTAGGACAAAGTTTGGCGTGGTGTGGAAATTTCATGTTAAAGAAAATAAATGAAAATACTTTCCATGCCTTGTTTTTATCTGATTTCACATAACTAGGAAATGTTTTTAGCCATTGATCATCTTTTTCTTCAGATATTAATTCTAATAGCTCGGATTTTATTATCGAAAAATTTTCCTTTATTGGTTTTAAAAAATCAAAATCACATGAATCATAAAATAATTTTGGGTTTTTTTCTGTAAATCCAATATTGCTCATATTCTATTTAAATTAATTATACTAAATTAGTGAAAATAAATTTATTTCTATCATGCCTTTCACCTGGTATAGCATATATGATTTTAGTTTCGAATATAAAGGAAATGAACAATCCTTTATAAAGCCCGATGAGTTTGCTTGGGCTACTGAATTAAAGGCTAATGGCCATTTAATAAAAGATGAATTATTTAATTATTTATCTAAGCATGATTTAAAAAGTTATTTTGCTTCATCCATGGTTAGCAGAAAAAATAGCTGGCGTACCATTTCATTAAAAACTTGGAGTATTGAGTTATTTAAAAATCAAAAAGATTTCCCAGTTACAAATGCATTGATAAAAAAATACCCACAAATTATTTCAGCTTCATTTAATTTATTAGAACCGAATTCGAAAATTTTACCACATTGTGGTGATACAAACGCCATTTACAGATGTCATTTGGGTTTAGAAATTCCTGAAGGATTACCAAGTTGTGGTTTTAGAGTTCGAGAGGAAAGTAGAGCTTGGGAAAATAATGAATGGCTTATTTTTATGGATGCCTATAATCATGAAGCTTGGAACAATTCATCAAAAGAAAGATATATTTTTTTAATTGATGTTTTACGTGATGAATTTTCAGATCAAAAAAAGCAGGTTTGCGCTACCGTTCTTTCATCTTTGTTTATTCAAAAATGGACAGAAAGGTTAGGCTTAGATTTAACCAAACATCCATTTTTTGTAAAAGTAATTACTAAACTATTAATCCCTTTTGCACGCCTATCTGTTTATTTAGTAAATCTTCTAAAATGGTTTTAGGGTTATGAGTATTGCTAAATGGTATTCCTTTACTGAGGGTTTAAAGTATGATGGTGATGAACCTTCTTTTTTTGATGTAAAAAACAAAGAATGGGTTATTTTGTTATGTGATAATTATAAAATTATTTATGAGGAAATTCAACATGTAATTTCCGAAAAAGATAATGGAATCATTCCATACTTCAATCAAACTTTAGCTAGTAAGCCCGAAGATTGGACAATTTTGCCACTTTATGTTTGGGGTAAAAAGCAAATTAATAATTGTAATTCATGTCCTCAGACAACCAAATTAATT
>JAYVIS010000447.1:0-7360 GCA_043769975.1 Bacteroidota bacterium | reverse complement strand
ATACCATGAAATTGGACTATTTAATAAATAAATTTGGTATAAATGAGATTTTAAAATAAATATATTTGTCAGTTGCAGTGCTTATTAATTGCTCCAGAGGAGCAAACTGTTAGTAATAAAATCGCTATAAAATAATCATTAGCTCCATAGGAGCGAACTATACTAAATTATCCATTCGAATAAATATTTTTCATTATACTCAATTTCAAATTTTTTCAAAAAATCAATATATTCATCTTTGAAATTAATTTTTTTATGATGCTCTTCTTGATTTAAAATATAATTAACTACAGTATCTATTTGACTTTTAGAATATGAAAAAGCACCAAATCCTTCTTGCCAATTAAATTTACCTTTTATCCATTTACTATCGTTAATAAATTTAGATGAACCTGCTTTAATATCTCTTACCAAATCAGAAATAGAAATGGTTGGTTTTATTGAAATTAATAAATGAACGTGATCGGGCATACAAAAAATAGATAATAATTTTTGATCACGATTTTGAACAATACCTGTTATGTACTTATGTAATTCTTCACGATTACCTTTTGATATGAGATTTTCTCTACCTTTTACGGCAAATACAATTTGAATATAGAGTTGTGTATAGGTATTTGGCATTTTCAGGTCGCCCCGCTGGGGCTTTAGTAAATTATTATTATGTGTTTCTATGAACAGGACATTCCTCTGGAATTATAGTTAAGTTTTAAATAATAGAAATTTCCTATTCATCATCCCAATGTGTGCGTATTTTTGCATCATTAAATTATTGTATTTTATTAGTTTTAGGTTCAGGATTTTTCATAGAATGATGTATTTCAAATTAAATATACAGTTTTATTGAATTATAATTTAAGTGTGTTAAAAGATTTTTTAGTCAAATTATCTGTAACATTTATGCATAAACCATTTCATTTTTATTAGCTCATTTTTTATATAAGTTGAGCTACAATCACTATCTTTATAAGCAATAATTACATTTCTTTTCAGGAATGGTATAAATTAAAATTTTAATAGAATGGAACAACTGACTCAAAATTTAAAAGATGGTTACATGCAATTATTGGAAGTTCCTTTTCCAATTCTTAATAGTGGTTGTGTTTTAGTTCGAAATCATTTTTCTATTATCAGTGCTGGTACCGAAGGTAAAACGGTAAAGGATGCTCGCCTTGGTTATATTGGTAAAGCAATGGCTCGCCAAGAAGAAGTAAAAAAAGTAATTAAAACGGCCAAAACAATTGGTATTGTTGATACTTACAAATTGATGATGAATAAATTAGATTCGCCATCACCATTAGGTTATAGTTGTTCGGGCGAAATAATCGCCATAGCAGATGATATTACCGAATTTAAAATTGGAGATAAAGTAGCTTGTGCTGGTGCTGGCGCTGTTCATGCCGAAGTAGTTGCTGTTCCAAAAAACTTATGTGTTAAATTACCAGAACACGTAACTTGTGATGAAGCTTCTTTTACAACCATTGGTGCCATTGCTATGCAAGGTATTCGTATTGCCGATTTACGTTTGGGCGAAACCTGCGCTGTGATTGGTTTAGGTTTAATTGGTCAGCTAACCATGCAAATGCTAAATGCGAGTGGCGTAAAAAGTATTGGAATTGATATTAATAAAACCACTGTTGACCTTAGTAAAGAACTTGGCGCTGATTATGCGTTTGAAAGAAATACAGAGGGGCTCGAAAATTTGATTAAAGAATTAACGAGCGGACAAGGTGTGGATGCTGTGATTATAACTGCCGCTACAAGTAGCCATGATCCGGTTGATTTTGCAGGAGAAATTTGCCGAAGAAAAGGGAAAGTGATTATTGTAGGAAGTGTGCCAACTGGGTTTAAACGAACCTATTTTTATAAAAAAGAATTGGAATTAAAAATGTCCTGTTCTTACGGGCCTGGAAGATATGATGCTAACTACGAAGAAAATGGTATTGATTATCCTTATGGTTATGTGCGTTGGACAGAGAATCGCAATATGCAGGCTTTTGTAGATTTGATTCAGAATAAAAAAATCAATTTAAAAAAATTAACCTCTCATGTTTTTAATTTTAATGAAGCTCCAAAAGCCTATCAATTAATTTTAGATAAAACAGAAAGCTACACAGGTATCCTTTTAAAATATGATGTTTCTAAAATTTTAAAATCTAAAGTTGAATTAAAAAAGTCGACGCCTAATCCTTCCGAACCTAATATTGGTTTTATTGGTGCTGGTTCTTTTGCAAATAATGTGTTATTGCCTGCCTTAAAAGGTAATTGCAATTTTATAGGCGTAGCTTCCAATAAAGGAAATAACGCGCGTTATACGGCTGATAAATATGAATTTAATTATTGTACTGATAAAAGTGAAGAGTTAATTGCTGATAAAAATTGTAATACTATTTTTGTAGCAACTCGTCATGATTCGCATGCGCATTATGTGATGGAAGCCATTAAACATAAAAAGCATGTGTTTGTAGAAAAACCATTATGCCTGACTGAAGATGAATTAATTCAAATTCAAGAATTGCAAAAAGACACAAATACCTTTGTAATGGTTGGTTTTAACCGACGTTTTTCACCGCACATTCAAAAAGTAAAATCACTAATAAGTCATAACCAAGCCGTTGCCATAAATTATAGAATTAATTCGGGTACAATTCCGCCTGAACATTGGATTCATAATAAACAAATTGGTGGCGGACGTATTGTTGGTGAAGCTTGTCATTTTATAGATTTAGTGTCGTTTATCGCAGGTTCAAAAATTGTTTCGGTATCAGCAAATGAAATGTTGAGCGCCAATAACTTAAGAGATACCTTGATTGTTAATTTAAAAATGGAAAACGGAAGCATTGCTACGATTTCTTATTTTAGTAATGGAAGCAAAGAATTAGCGAAAGAATATTTAGAAATATTTACAAACGGACAATCCATTGTAATTAATGATTTTAAAACGATGTCTGTTTATGGTAAATCGGTTAAAACAACCAGTTTAAGCAATCAGGACAAAGGACATAAAGAAGAAGTAACGATTTTTTTAGACGCTATTAAAAAAGGAAAAGCATGTCCAATTCCATTTAACGAAACGTATAATGCCATGCTCACTACCTTTAAAGTGGAAGAATCTATTGCTAAAAATGGGGAGCAAATTATTATTAGCTAAAATATTTCTGAAAAAAGCGTTTACATATCTTTTTATTTTGCTTTTCTTTTTTTATAAAAATGAAAGTCAAACTAATTTAGTGCCTAATTATTCATTTGAACAAATGAATAATCCTTGCAGTACTTTAATGACAGCCGTGCCATATTATCTTCAAAACTGGTATGCACCTGGGAGCAATTCCCCAGATTATTACAACATCTGTGCAAATTTATTTGCTTATCCAGCATTTTCTTCAGTACCTTATAGTACTCGTGGATATCAATTTCCGAAAACAGGTGACGGTTTTGCAGGGATTGGTACATATGTTGGCATCCCAAGTTCGGGTGGCGATTCAATAAATCATATTGCGGAATATGTTTCCGTTAAATTAATTAGCCCACTAAAAGCTAATACTTGTTATTATGGTGAGTTTTATACATCACTAGCTGATATTTGCGAATACGCTACCAATAGAATTGCCATGTTGTTAACACCAAATGCCCTAACAACAACCGCAACAAGTTTTACTAATTCATTACAGCCACAAATAGAATGGGATACCACCAAATTTTTTACGGATACATTAAACTGGGTAAAAGTTAGTGGAACATTTACGGCCATTGGTGGTGAACAATATTTAACCATTGGTAATTTTAAAGATGGCAATCATACCAAGCTAAAGGTATTAACTTCAAATTTCATATCTCCGTCTTTCTTTCCAGATAAAAGAGCAACCTATCACTATATAGATGATGTTGTATTATTAGAATGTTCGGATACCATTCCAATTATACCCGAAGCGCCTTTATTAATTCCCAATGTGTTTACACCTAATAATGATGGAGTAAATGATGTGTTTAAAATTGAGTTAAAAAATGCTTTTCTTACCAATTTTAGTATTTATGATAGATGGGGACTTTTAATTAAAAGTGATGATCTAAAAAATCATACCACTGTTTTGTGGGATGGTAGAACCACAGCGGGCGAAGCTTGCACTGCAGGAGTGTATTTTTATACCTTGCAATACACAGATGTAAATAATGATATTCAAAAAATGATTGGATATATTACATTAATAAAATAATTTATTTTTATTCCTTTTTAATTTTAAAATTTGGCACAGCAAGATTGATTTTTTTTAACTTAGTGTCGGTTTAAACTAAATGCAGTCCCCATAATAAATGACCTTACTTAAAACAGATAATTTACAAAGTTTCCAAAGTGCTTTTGATAAGCTAAGTTCTTACGTTGAGAGTGAAAATTTTAAAGGTTACGATCCTTATGACACACTTAATTCACCCATTAAATTCAGGTATTTTGGAAGACTCATTCCAATTTTGGCTTTGCAGTTTCAAAAACGGAATCCAATAAATATTCGCCCCTTATTAGGAATTAAAAAAGAACAAAATCCTAAAGCATTGGGTTTGTTTTTATATGCTTATTCTAAATTGCAAAAAAACTTTCCTGATAAAGATTATACCAAGCAGTTAAATTTATTATTTACTAGTTTAAAAAACACGGATAGCAAAGGTTACAGTGGTTATTGTTGGGGTTATAATTTCGATTGGGCTAGTTCAGGTAAATACATTAAGGCTTACAGCCCTAATATTGTTGTAACGGCTTTTGTTGCTAAAGGTATTTTCGAATATTATCAATTAACAAAAAATGAAGAAGCTTTAGCAATTTTAAAAAGCATTAGTTTATTTATTTTAAACGATTTACCAAAAACAGAAACTCAAGATGGTATTTGTATTAGTTATACCACCTTAGGCATTGATAATTGCTACAATGCCAGTTTATTGGCAGCAGTCGTTTTGGCTCAATTGTATTCTATCACACAAAATGAAGAGTTGAAAACATTAGCGATCAAAGCCGTTGATTATGTAGTAGCAAAAGAACATGCAGATGGGCATTGGAATTACAGTATTGATGAACATGGAAAAGAGCGCACCCAAATTGATTTTCACCAAGGTTATGTGGTTGATTGTATTGATGATGTGATGACATATTGTTCCATCAAAAATGAAAACTACACTGACGCAATAAAAAAAGGAACAGCATACTATTTTAAAGAACAATTTTTTGAAAGCGGTCAATCAAAATGGCGATTACCAAAACTTTATCCTGTCGAAATTCATAATCAATCGCAAGGTATTATTACGTTTGTGAAAATGAATAAATTCGATCCCAATTATTTGAACTTCGCCCAAACCATTGCAAAATGGACCATTGACGAAATGCAGGATAAAAAAGGTTTTTTTTATTACCGTAAATTAAAAACATACACCAATAAAATATCATTTATGCGTTGGAGCCAAGCTTGGATGTTTGTGGCTTTAACCGAAATACTCATTTCATTAAAACCGAAAAAATAAAATGGAAAGAGATTTTACATTAGTGGCCTATACACAATTATTGCAATCTGCAATTCGAAATGGTTATACTTTAACGTCGTATGAAGATTATATAAACAACGGACATCAGTATTCTAAAGTGTTTATATTAAGACATGATGTGGATGATTTGCCTGATAATTCAGTACAAACAGCTAAAATAGAACATCAATTAGGGGCAAAGGGTTCTTATTATTTTAGAGTCGTTAAAAAAAGTTTGCATCCAACGTGTATTGAACAAATCATAAAGCTCAATCACGAAATTGGTTATCATTACGAAGATATGGCGCTTAACCATGGTGATTATGAAAAATCATATCATCATTTTCTGGAAAAATTAAAATTATTTAGAACCTATTATCCTGTTAAAACTATCTGTATGCACGGCAGTCCGTTATCGAAATGGGATAATCGTTTGCTTTGGAAAAACTATCATTATAAAGATTTAGGAATTATAGGTGAACCCTATTTTGATATTGATTTTAGTAAAGTGCTATATATTACTGATACCGGAAGGCAATGGAATAATACCACATCAAGCGTAAGAGATAAAGTGCAAACGGGTTATCATTTTAAGTTTGATTCAACAGCTGATATTATTAAAGCATTTGATGAAAATAAATTGCCAGCAGTTATCATGTTAAACATTCATCCACAGCGTTGGAACAATAACAAAGTGCTTTGGTTTAAAGAACTTGTTTTGCAAAACGTCAAAAATAGTATTAAGAAACTGTTTGTAAAGAAAGCTTAGTAACTTTAGTTTAATCCTCTAAGAGTTCTTTTAAATCTTCAATGAATATTGGTTTTACTCTAAATCCAAGCATATTCGTTTTTTCAGCTCTAGCTAAAGTTTCAGGCTCAGAGTTCCCAGATACGTAAATGACTTTAACATCAGAAAACTTTCTAATTTCTTCCATTGCTTCAATTCCGTCAATATTTCCCTCAATTCTAATATCCATTAAAATAATATCTGGGTTATGTATTTTTACGGCCTCAATTGCATCCAAACCATTTCGGACAGATTTTACAACATTGTGTCCTAGTGACTCCAAAAAACGTTTGTTTATCATTGTTAAAATTAAATCATCTTCTACTATTAGTACATTTTTCATATTTGGACCAGTTTTTTAGTTCACGCAATTTTATTGTTATTATTGAAATTTCAATTGAAAGTACATATGATTGTCC
Organism: Bacteroidota bacterium; assembly: GCA_043769975.1. Classification (GTDB taxonomy): domain Bacteria; phylum Bacteroidota; class Bacteroidia; order B-17B0; family Aurantibacillaceae; genus UBA4416. The sequence continues at coordinate 649 of JAYVIS010000447.1, read as the reverse complement.
TTTCTCACAAATTCAAATTGACCATTTAATTGTTCACAAAATGATCCAATTAAATTTAGGCCTAAAGTATCCTTTTTTATTTCATTATTATAATCAAATCCAGCTCCATCGTCAATAAATTCAAAAATATAATTTGTTGCCTCTTTTTTAAAATGCACTTCAATTACACCTTCATCTTTATTTTTAAATGCATACTTATAAGAGTTACTCATTAACTCGTTTAGAAGTAAGGCAAAAGGCATGGCTTTATCCATTTCCAAGTTAATAGGCTCGGCTAAACAAATAAATTTTATATTTTTTTTCTTTGGGGCAGACGAAAGCTTTATAAATTGAGCCAATTCTTTTATATAATCGCTCATATTCACCATTTTTAAGGTTTTGTTTTCATAAAGTTTTTCATGTAACAGGGCAATGGACTTTATTCTGTTTTGACTATTTCTTAATGCAACAATAGTGTTATCGTCATTAATGTAGGTTGTTTGTAATTCAAGTAAACCATTAACTACCGCTAAATTGTTTTTTACACGATGATGAATTTCTGATAAAAGAATTTCCCGTTCTCTTAATGACAACTTCGCTTTTTCTTCTGCCTGTTTTCGTATTTTATTTTCATCTTCCAATAATTTTTGATTATTGATTAGTTCATCAT
>JAYVIS010000446.1:0-9988 GCA_043769975.1 Bacteroidota bacterium | reverse complement strand
ATCAAAGTATTATTTAGCTTTGACGCCAATTATTTACATTTAATCAGATATAAGTGCAAGTTTTTACGACTATAAAAGATTTAAATAATGCTCTAAGAGTATTAAATAGCAATAACAAAACTATCGGTTTTGTACCAACTATGGGCGCATTGCATCAAGGACATATTTCTTTAATAAATTACTCTAAACAACAGTGCGATATGACGGTTTGTAGCATATTTGTTAATCCAACTCAGTTTAATAATTTAGAAGATTTAGATAAATACCCTAGAACTCCTGAAAATGACACCGTTTTATTAGAAAAAGCTGGATGTGATTTTCTTTATTTGCCAAGTATAAATGATATTTATCCTGAAAAAGATAATCGAAAATTTGATTTTGGATTTTTAGATACAATTTTGGAAGGTGCTCTTCGGCCAGGCCATTTTAATGGGGTAGGGCAGGTAGTTTCTATTTTGTTAGACCATGTTAAGCCTAATAAAGCTTTTTTTGGTAGTAAAGATTTTCAGCAGGTTATGGTAGTTAAGGAATTAGTTAAGCAATTACATATTCCTGTTGAAATAATTTCATGCCCTATATTACGCGAAACAGACGGATTAGCTATGAGTTCTAGAAATATTAGGCTAAATGACCAAGAAAGAATTATCGCTTCATTAATTCCAAAGATTATGGTTCAAGCTAGTTTTATCATTAAAACTCAAGGAATCAATGATGCTAAACAATTTGTTGAAGAAATAACCTCAAAAGTTACCAATATGAAATTGGACTATTTTGAAGTTTGTAATTCTTCATCTTTAGTAAAACTTGACCTATTTGATTCCAAAACACCAACAATATTATTAATTGCCATTTTTGTTGGGAAAATTAGACTAATTGATAATTTAATTATCGAATAAAATAACAATTTTCTAATCTTTAAGATAATTGTATAAAGTATCTTTTAAGTTTACGCGTTTCAATCGCAATTCGTTTAAATGGTCATCTGTAGTTGCTGTTGCACCAGTTTCAATACTATGTATTTTATGGTCAACATCATGATACTCATCAAATATTTTTTTGAAATGTATATCAGAAATTTTTAACTCATGAATTTTGTCCTTTTTCTCTGGAAATTCGTGTAATAAATCGTGTTTTTGCATGGTTTAGTTTTTTATTATTACAAATTTATAAAGTTCTATAAAATTAAAATCTGATCTTTCTCAGTTTTAAAACTAATAAATGTCAGTTTCTATTTATTTAATAATTTGAGTTACCAAACTTCAAATTGATTATAGAGCATCATTTTTCCCCATTTCTCTTTACCAAAATCTTTATTTATTTGAGCTTTTAATTCAGCAGTTTTATAAAGTTTTTCTTTTGATTTTTTTGGCAGTAAAACTTCTAATGTTGGTTTAATTATTTCTACAGTCTTAGCAAAATAAATAACGCCTCCATCTTCTGTTGCTAAACCCAAAATAACTCCAGGTAAACCACCAAGACTTTCTGGGCCAATAGTCGCATCCAATTCGCTACAAAACCAGGCGTATAATCGTGTACTATCATTTACATTTAAAATTGCTTTTCGACATTGGTATCCGCAAACATTTCGTTTATTTTCAGTTATTTTCCACTTACTTATTCTTATAGAATCATCTAATAAAAACCTTTCACCCCAAATTGTTTTTATTGTTAATCGCTTATTTGTAATTCTATTTTGATAAACTGAATTTTTATTGGTACTCCAACTCATTCTTTCAACCAAATCGCTTTCTTGCGGCTTAAATACGGATAATGAATCATTAAAATATAATTCAAAAACATCTAACTTATTTTTGTCTTCTTCCTTTAACCATTCTTTTACATCACCATTATTCTTGAATTTTTTATACAAGTTTGTTTTGCGTTCATAGGTGATTTTCCCACTTTTTATTTGAGAATGGATTGTATTTAAAGTGAAAAAATAAATACAAATAAATATGATTATTTTACATTTCATCTTCTTCCTCCTTTGTCTTATTACTATTAAATTTAAAGGTTGCTTTTAATAAAAAATAACGAGTTATAATATTACTTTTTGTATCAGTAATAATATTTGTTGTAATACTTCTATTAACATTAATGTTTTGATTTAGAATATCGTATGCATATACTCCTAAAATAAAATTTTCGAGCTTGAAAAAAGTTTTTTGTAGTGAAGCATTCCAAACTGTATAATTTAAATTATAGCCATTTGCACGTTTCGAATTTATGTTATAATCTACATCTGTTTCAATTTGAATTTTTTTAGGAAGTTTTAAAGTTATATCTCCAACGATTCCCTTTGCTGTATATGGCGTTGTGTTTGCTGAATTTATTGAGGAATATGCATAGTTATATTGCAACCAAGGATTTACTTTGAATGTAATTTTCTCAAAGTTTAATCTAACTTCTAATGAAAAACTTGAACGAATATCAACAGCTCTATTTAACTCATTATTAATAAAAGATTGATTACTTAAATATGAGGCATTTAAATTTGGTTGTATTTCTAACTTTTTACTAAAAAATGGTTTACTTGTTCCCAAATAAGCATCAATTAAATAATCGCCATCTACATTTACGCTTTTTGAAACTGTTCTTCCAATACTGTCATATGAGGTAGCAGTAGTAATATCGCTATTTGTGAAAATATAACTTGCACCAAACCATGTGTAGCTTCCGGAAATTGATTTCCATGAATTAAAATTCAAATTTATTTCGTGGCTAAAGGTTGGCAATAGTTTAGGGTTTCCAATGGTTATAAAATTGGGGTTTGTATTATCAGTAACTGGCTGAAGCTCACTTATGGTTGGGTTTAAGGAAGATATTTTATAATTTACATTAACTTGTTTATTATCCGAAAATTTATATCTAAATGTAGAAAATGGTAAAAAATTTACGAAATTTTGACTCACAATTTGATTTTTAAAAATATTATTATTGTTTACCAAAACATTACGGACTTTACTGCCAATTGTAAATCGTATTTTTTTAACTTCATAAATAAATTTTAACCCACCTCTATGCGTTTGTTTGGTATTAATAAAGTTATTGGTAAGTGTAGAATCAAGTAATGTGTATTCACCACCAATATTATTAAGTGCTTTTTTGTCTTGTTTACCCTTTAAATATTGATAATCATAAGACACTTCTAATTTTGTTTTTTTTGTTAATGGTTCTGTGTAGGTAAATCCAACTGAGTGTGTTTGATTATTATTGAGATTTGTTTTTTTCTGATTAATAGAATTTAGACTTTGTGTTGTGTCTGTAAAAAAACGATTATCTGTTTTTAAAAACCCTAAAGCTTCATTGTTTATTATATTATTACTGTAAGTTGTATTTAATAAACGATCCTTTTTCATAAATCGTTTTATTAATCTTATTGTGTTTGAAATATCATAACCATTTCCATTAGATAGGTTGTCAATACTTGTATTTCTGGTTCTTATGGCATTAGCGCTAATAAAATCTGTTTCATTTAAGCTTGTTGAATTATTTTTTAAAAACTTAATGGATGATTTAAAATTAATATCAGTTAATGAATCAATTTTTTGTTCAATCGAAAAATTAATGGAATGAGTCTCATTTTTTTGCAAAGACCTAGTTTCATTTGCCGTAGTATAACTTGTATCAGTTAAAAAATATTGAGAGTTGGTATTTGTTTCTGATTTTAGCTGATTATTATTGTAAGAATAATTAAAATTTATTTTTGTGTTTTTTGTTATTTTGTCTGTATAGTAAATTCCAGTTTTTAAAGTTTGAGGAATACCTTGAGCTCCTGAATTATTGTCGTTGTAATATATTTCGCCATTTTCTCCTTCTGTTTGATTAAGTTCTCCATTTATACCGTATTTAAAAGCGTCTCCCCAACCTATACTTGAGCGCGGCGTATTGCTTCCAAGACCAAAAACTGATAATTTTAATTTCTTTTTAAAATAATTAGTTAATAATTCACCTTCATAAAATTTCTGAAAATCACTTGCCCCACTTACTTTTCCGAAGTATCCTTTTTTTGCCTCGTCCTTCAATTTTAGGTTTAATATTTTTTGAGTTTCTTCTCCTGTACTTGAGTTTGCCTGATCATCTGTTTTTTTATCATATACCTGAACCGATTCTATCGAACTGGCATTTAAGTTTTTAGTAGCTACGGTTGGGTCGCTTCCAAAAAACTCGTCCCCATCAACTAAAACTTTATCTACTTTTTTTCCTTGTGATGTTATTTTCCCATCCTTATCCACTTTTAATCCTGGCAATTTTTTTAATAAATCTTCAACCGTAGCATTTGCTTTAACTTTAAACGAATCAGTAGTGTATATTAATGTATCTCCTTTATAATAAATAGGATCTCTAAAGGCAAAAATTGTCACTTCTTCTAAGCCTAACGTTTTTGGTTGTAAAATTATTTTTCCGAAATCGTAATCTAAGTTTTTTGAATTTCCGAAAATAAAATAGCCTTGGTCTGCAAACTTGGGATGTGAAATAACAACTTGATACGTATCAATTGGTAATTCTTTTAATTTAAAAAAACCATTATCATCGCTTCTTGTAAAATTGACTAATGTAGAATCGGATAATTTTATGGCCATAATAATGGCATTTTTTAATGGTAGTTTTGCTGCTGTATCTTGTAAATTACCTGCAACACTAAGCTTTTGAGCAAAGGAAGTAATAGATAGTAACAGAATAAAGGAGAGTAGTGTTCTCTTCATAAATTATATTGATCTGCAATGATAATAAAGTTTATAATGCAGAATTATCTATAAGTTACAATAAACGTTAAAATAATACCTCTGATATTTGTTTTTTTGTCGATGAATATGATTTTTGATCATAATCGTAATTAGTAATAACACCATAATATAATTTGTTTTCTAAAGAATTGTCTTTGAAAACTTAATATATTATTGATTAACAAAAAACTATTTTTATTTAGCCCCCATTTTTAAAACAAGGTCAACTAAACGACTACTATAGCCATATTCATTATCATACCAGCCAATAACTTTTACAAGATTTCCTACTACACTTGTAAAATCGGCATCAAAAACTACTGAATGGGGATTTCCAATTACATCACTTGAAACCAATGGATCTTCTGTATATTCTAAAACATTTTTTAATTCGTTTTCTGATGCTAATTTAAATGCTTCATTAATTTGTTCAACACTCGGATAGGCTGTTAATACACATGTAATATCAGTTAAAGAGCCATCAGGCACAGGAACTCTCATTCCACAACCACCTAATTTATCTTCTAATTCAGGGAAAATTTTACCTAATGCTTTTGCAGCACCTGTACTTGTAGGGATGATGCTCATTGCCGCTGCACGTGCTCGTCTTAAATCTTTGTGCGGAGCATCATGTAAACGTTGGTCGCCAGTGTATGAATGTACAGTAGTTACATAAGCTTCTTCAATTCCCCATTGTTTTAAAACTGCCAGCATTGGCGATGCACAATTAGTTGTACAAGATGCATTTGATACAATTACATCATTAGCATTTAAAAGTTCATCATTTACTCCAATAACAATTGTTTTTATATCATCATCTTTTGCTGGTGCTGATAAAATAATTTTTTTGGCACCTGCATTTAAATGTTTTTGTGATGATTTTTTATCTAAAAATAAACCCGTGCATTCAATTACAATATCAATATCTAGCGCTTTCCAAGGTAAATTTTCAGGGTCTTTCGATGCAAATATTTTAATTTCTTTTCCATTCACAAATAAATGGTCATTATCATGTTTGACTTCCGCATTAAATTTTCGATGTACAGAATCGTATTTTAATAAGTGAGCAAGTGTTGCTGAATCTGTAATGTCATTGATAGCAACAATATTAATGTTTGGATTAAAAAATGCTATTCTAAAAAACACTCTTCCAATTCTTCCAAATCCATTTATGGCTACATTTATCTTTTTCATATTAAAATTATTTGATACAAAGTTACTTAAACAAAAAGAGTTTCCTTAATTAAAAGGAAACTCTTTTCTAGCTTTTTACTGATATAAAATTATAATTTAACTTTAACCATACCTTGAGCCATTTTAATTGCTTCGTAGAGGTTAACAATTCCACCAGTTTTTGATAATTCTTTAAATTCAATCATTTCATCTTTTGTTCCTGGTTTTATAACCTTTTTGTCTTTGTTTGTTTTAACAGAAGACTTCATTAAAATCTTTTTTAATTGCTTAGGTGTTAATTCTGGAAAATACGATTTTAATACTGCAGCTACTCCAGCTACAACTGGTGCAGCCATACTTGTCCCACTAAAATCAGCATATTTTCCTTCTGGTATAGTAGAGTGTATGTCAACTCCTGGTGCAAATACATCTACAGTTTTAGCTCCATAATTACTAAATGGGGCAGCAATTTCATCATCTGGTTTCCAGCTTAATGCTCCGATATCCAAAAAATTGGAAGCTTCTTTTCCGTTTTCCATTTTTTTACATGGGTAATGAACAACTTCGTCAATATCCTCTCCATCGTTACCAGCTGCATGAATTAATAATACACCTTTACTTTCAGCATATTTTACGGCATCATCAACTTGTTTTTTATTTGGAGAATATTTTTTTCCAAAGCTCATGTTTAAAATAACGGCTCCATTATCAACTGCATAACGAATTGCATTTGCAATATCCTTATCACGCTCATCGCCATCAGGAACACAACGAACAGCCATAATTTTTACATTATTAGCTACTCCATCCATTCCAATATTATTATTACGAGTGGCAGCTATAATTCCAGCTACATGTGTTCCATGGGAAGCGCCAGGTCCTTTACAATCTGCATTTCCGTAATATTTTTCGTTTACGTCTGCATAATTATCACCAACAATAGAACGAGTATCTCCATTCAAATCTAAACGAGAACCGCTCATACTTTCAATTGCATGATTAATTTCTGTTAATAAAGTTTCTACTTGCATACCAGATTTAGCTTGAGCAAGGGCAATCATTTTACCTTGTTTTTCTTTTTGCTCTTTAGCATCGTAGTTTTTTAAATCTTCTTCAGTAACTTTATCAACTCCTTTTTGCTTTTTGATATTGTCAACTACAGTTTGTATAGCATCTCTAATAAATTTGTACTGATTAACTTGAGCTTCATTTTGAGAAACTTCTTTATCGTAATCTGCTTTTACAATTTGGTAATACTTAAATTCTTTTTTATCAGCTTTATTCGCTAAATCTTTTTCAGTTTTACCTTTGTATTTATCATTTAATGTTTTGTAAACACGAGTTAATTCTAAATTGTCTTCTTCAATGTTTCTTCCGTCTTTATTACCAATAAAATTCCAACCGTGTATATCATCAATGTACCCATTTTTATCATCATCAATTCCATTACCAGCAATTTCACCTGGATTTGTCCACATAATGTCTTTCAAATCTTCATGAAAATAATCTACACCACTATCTAAAACTCCAACAATGATTGTTGTTGATTTTTTGCCCTTTAATAATTCTTCATACGAACGTTCTGTACTAACGCCGTTTACATTGTTTTTAGACGCATCTAAATTAAACCAATTTTCGGGACGTTTTGTTTCCTGCGCAATTGCAGAAAAAGCAAAAAATAAGCCAGCTAAAATTATTATTTTCTTCATAGTATGATTTTAATATTTAAAACAAGTTACAACATTTTATAATACTAATCTTTAAATTAGGATAATAAAACTAAAAAAAATGATAAGAGGTTAATTACATATTTGAGAAATACCTTGTATTAAATCATGCTTAGTGATAATATGAATATTACCAGCTAAATCAGTCATCAATACTGCATTATTTTCTTTTGTAATCAACTTCGAAATATCTTCCATCGGTGCTTGTGGACTAACCATTGGGAATGGCGCTTCCATTAACTCTGCTACACTTTTAGTCTTTAGGTTATTATCTTCAAATAGTTTCGAAAATAAAACGCTATCGTTTAAAGAACCAACAAATTCATTACCTCTTTTAACAGGTATTTGAGAAATTCCAAATTTATTCATTAAGGATAATGCCTCATTAATACTAGCAGAAGCATCAATCGTTAATAATTTTTGATTTTTATGTCCAGTAATTAAATCAATTGCTTTTGGTTTTTTAATTTCAAGAAAGCCTCTGTCTCTCATCCAATCATCATTGAACATTTTACCTAAATAGCGAGTTCCATGATCATGAAAAATGACAACAACCACATCTCCAGCTTTAAACATGTCTTTCATTTGTAATAAACCAGCCATAGCTGAACCTGCACTGTTTCCAGCAAAAATACCTTCTTCTCGTGGAATACGACGAGTCATGATTGCGGCATCACGGTCAGTAACTTTTTCGAAATGGTCAATTAAATCAATATCTACATTTTCAGGTAAAAAATCTTCTCCAATACCTTCAGTAATATATGGGTGAATTTCATTTTTATCTATAATACCAGTTTCTTTTAATTTCTTAAAAATTGAACCATATGTATCGATTCCTAAAATCTTAATGTTTGGATTTTTTTCTTTTAAAAACTTTCCAGTTCCACTTATAGTTCCACCAGTTCCAACACCTACAACTAAGTGCGTAATTTTTCCTTCTGTTTGTTCCCATATTTCAGGACCAGTTTGCTCATAATGTGCAAGAGAATTGGATTTATTATCATATTGATTAGGTTTCCAAGAGTTAGGAACTTCTTTCACCAAACGCGACGAAACAGAGTAATATGATCTAGGATCTTCAGGTTCAACATCTGTAGGGCAAACTACAACTTCAGCACCAAAAGCACGCAAAGCATCAACTTTTTCTTTACTTTGTTTATCAGTAGTTGTGAAAATACATTTATATCCTTTTATAATTGCGGCAATAGCTAAGCCCATTCCTGTGTTTCCACTTGTACCTTCAATGATTGTTCCTCCTGGCTTTAAACGGCCATCTTTTTCAGCATCTTCAATCATTTTTAATGCCATTCTATCTTTAATAGAATTACCTGGATTTGTAGTTTCAACTTTTGCTAAAACAGTACAAGGTAAATCTTTTGTAATGTTGTTAATTCTTACTAATGGTGTATTTCCAATAGTATCTAAGATATTGTTTGATATTTTTCTGAACATAATTTAAATTTTAGGTAAAAATAAAAAAAGCAACTTAATTATTCGTGAAGTGTTGCAAAATGTTGGTAACTCTTTAATTGTAGTTTCGGGTTTTAAAAATTATCATACCATTGGCGTTGTCTAGGAACTTTAATGTCACTCATCATACTTGTTTTTAAATTTATGGTTAAGCTATAACTTTTTCTAAAACCAAATGGAACCCAGTCTATTCGAGCTTCCCAACAATGTAAATCTCTGTAAATATTTAAACTAGTGTAGCTTAAATTTTTATTTGTAAAATCATAACCACTTGTTAATCCAATTTTCCAATATTTAGTTACGTTTATATCCCCACTAAAATTGAGTGTTTGTATTTTTTTTGCAACAGTCGTTTTTTGTTTATCAAAGGCAATATTATAATAAATATTTAAATTCCAAGGTAATTGTTGTTGTGATTGTAATGTATTTGTTTTTACAGATCCTTGCTCTGCACCATTTGTTAAATCTGGTTTTTTAATAATTGATTTAATTGCAGAAGAACTAAAACTTGCATTTAAAGCTATATTTCCTGTTGTAAACCTGGCTAACTTTCCGTTTTCTCCATAAGTAAAGTTTTTTGATCTGTAATTGGTTGTGAAATCATAATAGTAAGGATCAAAATTTGAGTTGAATACTAAATCGAAAAATTTCCAAATTTTAGTTCTTCCTGTGGCTGTTATGATACTCATTTTAAAACTATCTGCTGCAAAGTTGTAATTGCCACCAAAGCTTAGATTTTGTAAAATCATTACTTTATTATAAACCGACCCACTGTCTGTTTTTTTGCGCACTTTTGCTTCAAGGTTGTTATTTAAGTTAACTCCCAAACTATTTTGTTTTCCTTGAGCTGGGCCACCAAATAAGTTTCTTTCAAAGATGCTGTATTTTTGA
>JAYVIS010000445.1:0-12026 GCA_043769975.1 Bacteroidota bacterium | reverse complement strand
TTAGCAGCGGTCCGCAGGAATTGCCTTTCACAAAATCATAAGGTTTTGGATACTTTTGCCTTCAAAAGTATTTTAAGTATTTCAAAAATGGATTGACGCGAAAAATTTTAACGCTATGCTTCTCCTTTTTTCATATCTCTCATAAGCTTCCAACTAAATAAGCTTATAGCTATAATTCCTATTGATATACAAGTCCATAAAAATATTTTTGTTTCGTAAAATTGTTTTTCTTTTACAATTTCATTTTTTTGAATTTCAATATTTTTAAAAGCTGTTAAAGTTGCTTGAGGCAATAATTGAGGGCTTTCATTCACAAAATTGATGATGTCATAAATTGGTTTATGTAATTTAATGTCTCCACATTTAATGCAATAATTATTACTGTTTACACAATCAAAAACCATATAACTGGCTAGTTGATTACAAAATATAGAATCTATTTGTAGAACTTGATTGTCATTATTTTCAATTTCAATGTAAATCTCTTTGTTATTTGTTGCTGGGATATCAAATATTAAGGGCTTTTCAGAATTTAGTTCAAAGTCAAATAATGTATTTTTATAATAAGCTATTTTTTTATTTTTCAGTTTTCCCTCTTCAAGAACATAAATTTTTGCTGGGCGTAAAAAAAGACGTGGTTTGCTGATTTTGAAACTTAATTGATTTACCGTTTGGTTATTACCAAATAATAATTTGATAATTGTTTTTTTATTAATGACATCATTTGATACTTCTTTATTAAATGAAACAGCATTAAGTTTTCCTGAAATGTATGAATTTTTAAAATAGCCAGCTGAATTCACTTTAAATGGGGAAGGTGCCATCCAGTCGATAGATGGCGAATGCCAATCGTCAATTAATAATCTAAAGTAAGCATAATCGTTTAATGGAAAATAAATACATTTATATTGATTGGTGTAATTTTCATTATATGTTAATCCTAATGATTGCAATGCACTTACACTATACCATTGTTTTAAATCATTACTACCTTCTATTGAGCAGTATTTAAGGGCATCTGAATTATTTATGTTAAAGGCTATATTGCTAATCTTGTCATGATTTTTATTTTCAATCACTATTTCAGTATAGTTTCTATAGTGCTTTTGAGATAAAATGGGGTATTCTAAAAAATCTGTTTTTGATTTAAGAATTGGCTCACTTAAAATAATGTAGGGTATTTCAACCTTTGATGAGTCAAAAATTCTAACATCATGAAAATCGGAACACATGAGTTTTTGATACGCAGGTGTAATTTCAATTTTATGCAACCCCATTTTAGAGTTCGTGTTTATTTTTGAACTCATCGTAAATGTTTGCGAAAACCCTATTTTAAAGGCTAAAAAGAGTAGTATAAGTAATTTTATTTTTTTCATAACTATTTTTATTGTGTTTAATTATTTAAGTAAATTTTCAAAACCACTATATTTCTCAAGTATCTTTTGTCCCTTCAATACCTTCGGTCTTCTTAGTCACTTCCTTCTCATCAATTAACAGGGCTTTGATTTTTTGATACATAAATGAAATAACTAATAAAACTAAACCGAGAATTATAAAGGCAATAATTTTGCCAGCTTCAGAGGCATTGCTAATATCATAAGTAAATAATTTCACTAAAGTAATTGCTAATAAGGCTAGTGCAACAATTCGAAATGTTTTGTTTTGTTTTTTCATTCCAAAAAATAAAAATATAAATGCAAGCATTCCCCATAATATAGGAAATCCTACTTTAATGATATGAATTTTTGTTTCGTTATATTCATTTATTTTAAGGTAATTCAGGTCGCCATATGTTAATGTCAATGGTTTGATTAGTAGTTTAGATACATGTAATATTAATTCAGCACTTGAAACATAAATGATTGCTATTGCACATAAAATAGAATTGAGAACATTCATATTCATGATTGGTGAATCTTTTTTGTTTCTTAACTTATACATTCTGTAGGCCATGAAAATTACTCCTGCAATAGAAATATAATGCGTTATAAATCCAATTTGAGTTGGATAATTTGCACATAAATTTTCTTTAAAATCTGAAATGGGAACTATTGAAAATGCTAAAACAAATAGTGCACTGTTCACATAGTTTAAAATAAAATTTGTTATTTGGATAGTTTTATTGCTATCAGATTTAACTAAGAAATTTAATATTGAGAAAAATACCATATGATAGGCAACAGCAATTATAACTACTGTATTTGTTTCTAAATATTGTCCAAATTGATATACCAATTCTATCATTCCTGTTAAATATAAAAGACTAATAAAACCAATTTTTAAAACGGAAGAATAATTTTGTGGATGAAAAGGAATTCCTAAATATTTTACTGTTTCCGTTTCTTTTCTTAATAATAAAACTACAGCTAATAATGAAAAACTTGAAACGATACCTGTAATGAATGCTTTATTAAGCATAATTGGAGCATCTGTTCCATAGCCATATACATGCACCCAATCCATCATTAAGCTAATTCCCATTAATAGAGTAATAATAACGGAAACCAAACGATACAATACAATTCCTGATTTTTGCGCTAACCAAATTAATAAAACAGATTCTAAAGCCCAAAATAAGGTAATATAATTTCCGTGTAATTGAATTGGAGCTGCAAGTGTTATAAATGTTAAGGTTAAGCCAATCATTAGATAAACTAATTTTTCATCAGCTTTAAATTTCTTAAACAACAACCAAGAACATATTAAATTAAATAGACCCATTAAGATGCTATATAGGCCTTGTAACTCTGGATGATAGCAACTTAAAATTTGCATACCAGTTCCATAAAATATAAATGTATTACTAATTAATATTGATAATTCTAATGTCCCAAATTTTCTTTTTTCTTTAATATTATTAATGACATTCATAATGATAAAAACAAAATAAAAGATTGAACCAAATATAAATGCACCTTTATAAGGAGCATTTGGCTCATGTATTACTTTACCTTGCAACCAACCAACATATAATACAATTGTAAATAAATAGGCTAATACATTTACAATATTCCATTTTCGTAAATAGGCAAGTACTAACATTCCAATATCTAATATTAAAACGTAAACAAATAATGTAACGTAATTTCCTTCACCAGTACTTAACATAAATGGTGTGGCAAATCCTCCAATTAGTGATAGTGCTGCCAATTCAACTCGGTTATATAATACAGATGTAAACACGCTAAAGCCTGTAATAAATAACATAATGACAAAGGCCGTAGTTTGATTGAATATATGGTATTGGTGAAATGCAATCCCAATTGTAAAATAAAAAATAGAAATACCACCAGCAACTAATACTGAACTAAAGGCTTTGTACTTGGCATGTAATTTATGCGCAAATCCTAAGACAATAACCCCACACAAAATGCCAATTCCAACTCTGGCAATTTCATTAATCCATTCTTTGTCAATCGCAAATTTTACAAAAAAGGCAATACCTATAACTAAAATAGCGATACCTATTTTGCTCACTAAATTTTCGCCAATAAATTTTTCTAAATCAGGATTATTTTTTCTAAACTTATCGTACCAAGATTCTTGCGGAACATAGGGTTTTTGTGGTTGAGGATTAGCTTGTTTTTTTGGAGCTTCTGCAATGTTAATTTCAGTTTTAATTTCATTGATTTTTGTTTCGTCAATTTTAGCTTCATTAATTATTGGAGGAATAATTGGTTGAACGGTTGGTGGAATAACTTCAGGTTTTATTTCTGAAGGATTTACCATGATTGGTTTCACTGATGATTCCCATTTTTCAACTATCTCTGTTTTTTTAATGACAGAATTTTGATCTGCATTAACTTTTAATGATTTTAAATAATCCTCCAGCTTATTAAGTTTCGTTTGAAGTAAATGTAGTTTTGTGTTTTGGTTTGTGTAGAATATCACTACAAGCAAAATCAAAACTAAAATCAAAAATATTTCCATAATTATTTTTTTAAAGATTAAATGTAGATGCCAAAGACCGTTGGTTGTTTAATAAAATCAGGAGTTTTCATTTTTTTCCAATCCAGAACTGATTTTACTAATATGCTTTCGTTTTCTAGAGTAATATTTGTAGCAACTAATAATAATGAACTAGGATTTAATGTTTTTAATAGATCCTCATATATGCTAATATTTCTGTAAGGTGTTTCAATAAAAAATTGTGCTTGTTTTTGTTTGCTTGCAATTTGTTCTAATTCTTTAATGCGTTTGCTACGTTCCATTTTATCAATTGGTAAATAACCTACAAATGCAAAATTTTGACCGTTAAATCCACTGGCCATAATTGATAATACAATAGAACTCGGGCCAACTAACGGAACGACTTTTATTTTCTTTTTATGTGCTTGTTTAATTATCTCCGCTCCTGGGTCTGCAATTCCTGGGCAACCGGCATCACTCATTAAGCCCATATTATGCCCATTTTTTATTGGCAATAAATATTCGTTTAACTCTTCAATTTTAGTATGTTGATTAATTAACTGAATGTCGGCTCTACTTATTTCTTCGTATTTACATTGTTTTAAAAATGCTCTGCCTTCTTTTGCATTTTCAGCAATAAAATAATTAAGCTTATTTATAATTTCAAAATTATGTTTCGGGATTACGGTTTCTAAATCACATTCTCCAAGTGCAACTGGTAATAAATATAAAATTCCTTGTTCTTGCATTTTTTAATTTTATTTTAAAGATAGCTTTTTATCAGTATTTATAGTTAATACATCATCGTCTATCATCATATTTATTGCTTCTGTTATTTTTTTTGAATTAATATGTTTCAATTTTAAAACTAATTCATCAATCGTTAATATACCAGAGCCTAATTCTTTTTTAATCGCATTCATAATCTCTGAATGTGAATCTAAATGTGCTTTGTGTTTTTTAATACAAACGTCACAATACATGCAATCAGTAAAATTTGTTTCGTCAAAATAGGCTAATAGGAGTCTGCTTCTACAGATGTTTTCTTCTTTAACGTAATTAATAACCGTATTTATTTTATATAATGTTTTTTGTTTTAAAATTGGATAATTAATGAGCTTAATATCTTCAAACTTTAAATTAATTCTGTTTTGTAAAAAAATTAATTTGGGCAAAGTCGTTTGTGGTAAATAGGTTAATACGCCCTGTTTATTTAAAATGTCTAATTGACTTAATAATTCAGCGTCCGAAATTTTTGAACGATAGGCTACATCTTTTTCTTTTATTTGAACATATCCTTCAAATAAACCACCATAACTGCGAAGTAAAACTTTAATAAGTGGATCGTATTTTGGATATTTTACTTGAAAACTATATAAATCGTTTTTCTGCATTTTAAACATCACTTTCGCTGGTTCAAAATTGCTATCTAAATAACTGACATATCCTTCTTTTTCCAAACACTTTATTGAGTTATATAATGTCAGAATTTTTAAATTGTAGTTGCGTACAATTTCTTCAATATCAAAGGGCATGGTTAATCCTTCACCAGTTTCGACAGCTATTTGAAAATAATTGAATATTGCCTGATAGCATTGTTTTATTTCATCAACACTAGGCGTATTTTTTACATAAAATTCTGTTAATGAATCGATGTCTGCTTCATTGCATAAAATAGTGGCATAAGCAGTTTTCTCATCTCTTCCTGCTCTACCGGCCTCTTGAAAATAAGCTTCTAAACTATCAGGTAAATCAACATGAACTACAAAACGTACATCTGGTTTGTCAATTCCCATTCCAAAAGCATTTGTTGCTACAATTACCTGTATGTGATTGTCAATCCATTTTTGTTGTTGAATATCTCTATCTGCGGGTTTTAAACCTGCATGATAAAATCCTGAAGAAATTTTTTGTTGCACTAACCATTTGCTTATTTCTTCTGTTTTTTTTCGGTTGCGGACATATATAATTCCCGAACCTCCAATGTTGTGTATTATTTTTAGTAAACGTTCGTATTTATTTTCTTCAAGCTGAACTACATATCTAATGTTCTTCCTTACAAATGATTGTCTGAAAACTTTTTGGTTTTTGAAATTTAATTTATCCTGAATGTCATCAACAACATCTTTCGTTGCACTTGCAGTTAAAGCAATGATATTAATTGAAGGGAAATAAGCCCTTAATTCTGCAATTTTTAAATAGCTTGGTCTAAAATCATAACCCCATTGCGAAACACAATGGGCTTCATCCACAGCTATTAAATTAATTGGCAAATAAGAAAGTTGTTGCCTGAAATTTTCATTTTCAATCCGTTCTGGCGATACATATAAAAATTGCACATGGCCTAAGGCAGCATTATTTAAGGCAACTTCAATTTCTTTAAAGTTCATGGCCGATGTAATTGCAACTGCACTAATTCCTTTGTTTTTAAGATTATTTACCTGATCATTCATTAAGGCAATGAGTGGTGAAATAACCAAACAAGTTCCACCACGAGCTAATCCTGGTATTTGAAAACATAAGGATTTTCCTCCGCCTGTTGGTAATAATGCTAACGTATCAATGTTGTTTAATGCCGAAAGTATAATTTCTTCTTGCAATGGACGAAATGTATCGTAACCCCAATATTTTTTGAGATAGAAATATATATCTTCTTGAGCAGGCAATTCTTTGTTAATTTTTAAAGAATCTAATTTACCCTTTTTTTTAATCAAAAATAAGTTCATTTTTTAAACAACATTTGACATTTACTGTTGTTAGTGGTATATTAGAGATTAATTAAAAGAAATTTAATTATGGAATTTGTAAATCCTATTGATAAAGATAAAGTTGCTGAAAATCCTGGGTTATTGCCTTATCCTCACCATGTTGGTGGTATTGTTATAAAACCAGAAGATACCGGTAAAATAAAATCGCGCGCATTAACTGCTATGCGTGAGCAAACAAATATTCAAATGAATCAAATTCAAAAGCAGGTCGAACTTTTAATGAAGCAGGCAAATGATTTAAAGGATCGCGTTGATATATCAGAACAAATTTACCAGGCAGACTTACCTTTTGAACCTATTATTAGTCAGATTTATCATTTGTATAAAAAGGAAGGACAATTTAAATTATTATTAATTGGTCCTGAAGACTGGGGAAAAATGCCAGCCACATTAACTTATATTGGTACGGTAAAAATGTTAGGTGATCATACATGGGATATCCTTAATAAAAATAGTGATATTTGATTTTTAAATTGAAATGGAAGCAAATTATTTAAATAGCGTTATAAAACAATTTGAGTATTATAAAATGCTTGGAGATAAATCGTTTGATCAAGTTGAAGAAGAAAAATTGTTTTATCAATATAATGAAGATAGCAATAGCATGGCAATTATTGTAAAACATTTGCATGGAAATATGTTATCTCGTTGGACAGATTTTTTAACGACTGATGGAGAAAAAGAATTTCGAAATAGAGATGCAGAATTTGAAAATGATATTAATTCAAAGTCAGAATTATTGGATTTATGGAATGAAGGTTGGAGTTGTTTTTTAACAACACTCAAGGCTTTAAAAGTTGAAGATTTAAGTAAAACAATTTACATCAGAAATCAAGGTCATACTGTTTTGGAAGCAATTAATAGACAGTTAGCACACTATCCTTATCATATTGGTCAATTAGTTTTTATTGCAAAAATGGTGAGTCAATCAAATTGGATTTCCTTATCTATCCCAAAAGGAAATTCGCATACATATAATGATGAAAAATTTTCAAAGCCAAAGGAACAACAGCATTTTACTGATGAGTTTCTAAATAAAAAACCAAATTCAGATAACTAAAAATGATTTTTATAAAAAATAAACTATTTTCTTTCTCTTTGCTAGTGCTATTGTTAAACTTTAGTTCATGCGTATTGTTTCAACCCGGAGCAAACAAATTAACACGTAGAGCATTAATTGAACATAAACAATACGACGCTATTATTGTTCCAGGAGTTCCATTTGTAGATTCTGCTTGGGATATGACTATGCAAATGCGCGTTTTATGGGGAATTCATTTATATAAAAATGGTTCAGCCAAAAAAATTATCATGAGTGGAAGTGCTGTATATAGCCCTTATGTAGAAGCAAAAATCATGAAGTTATACGCAATAGCGCATGGCGTTCCTGAAGAAGATATTATTGTTGAAGAACGAGCTCAGCATAGTACTGAAAATGCTTGGTATGGATATAAATTGGCAAAAAAATTAGGACTTCAGCATATTGCATTAGCAACAGATCCGTTTCAAACACGCATGCTGTATCGCTTTGGAAAAAAGAGATTGAAAGATTTGAAATACCTGCCTGTTTTATTTGATACCTTAAAAACCTTACCACATTCAAATCCTGACATAGATTATTTAGCAATAAAAATCCCAAAGTTTATTCCAATTACTGAAACGCAAAGTTTTTGGTATCGCTTAAGAGGCACTGCAGGAAAACATATTAATTTTAAGGAATAGAATCGACTTAAGTTTATTTTTTTAAAATATGGTAAGAAAAGAAAGGTTTTATTTTTTTATTGTTGGTAAATTTATCATATAATTTTCTTTTTTTATCCAGCCTGTTGCGAAATATTTATTTTTATCATTTTTGCCAGAAGGATTATTTATTTTAACCCAACCATTTTTACAACTACTAAACATATGGTCATTTTGTTCGTAACCAGATCGCTTATCAATCGCGTCTAATGCTCTTTTATTGGAATATAAATATTTCACAATTTTACTATCGTTTTTTGGTTCTTCATATACTGCTATACTGTCTAAATTATTGAATTTAACATTCACCATAATCAAATTAGGAGCCTTTATTAGTTTAATAGCTTTTGTTGTTCCTGACCCATCCTCTGGTGTCACAAAATACCAAAAGCTAGCCGAATCTTTAATAATTTTAACGTAGTGGTATTTTTCAATAATTTTTGGTTTTAATTTATAATACTCCAATCGTCCAACTTCATTTATTAAATGGCTTAAGAGCTTTTCAATACAATCACAATTATTGGTTTGAGAGAAGGATGTTAGGCTGTTAACTAAGATAATAATTAAAAAAAATTGTTTCATAATTAATAGGTTTAATAAAATTTATTTAATTATTTTTTCATCATAGTGCAGTAAATAACATTCGTATTTATGTTATTGTTACTACTCTCCTAATTCTAATAATTTAATATCACCAATTGCATTACCTGCAATACCTTTTACTGATCCGTAAAAATTAGTGGTATTTAATAAAACTTTTTCTAATTGTTTTTCACGTTCCTTCCAAATTTTTTGCATGGCATTTTTTTCTTTTTGAATACCATCTTGCAATTCAGTAAATCCTTCAACAATAGCTTCTATTTGTTGTCTGAATTCTGTTCCCGTTAAATAGGAGTAGAGCATACTCATTTTATCTCCTTTGTTTTCTTGACTAGCAACTGCACTATTTATTTTTATTAAACTATCTCTTAATACAAACGCTAAAGATTTTATTTGTGTAAATGTACAAACCCAAACACCATCTTTCATCCCAAAACTATCCATGTCCTTTGGCATGGTTTCAGTAACAATAACTGCAATATCCGCCTGTGTGTGACGCATATCGTGTTTTAATTTATCAATCCAGTCGCCACCAAATGCCTTCGTGTTTTTGCTTTCATAAATTATTTTACCGCAGGCGTTACTTAAATTATTTCTTACCGTTTGTATGGCATCTGCACCTCGCACACCTTTTCCAACTTCTTCTATTAAATCAAATGGGAATGTAGCTTTTAATAAATCCTCTAAAGCCAATTCGTGCACTTCCCCTTGCAATTGCATGGATCCTTGCCCTTGCTTGCGAACCATTTCTTCAGTTAATTTTTTTTGATCATCCAATTGCTTTTGTAATTCAAGCATTTTCATTTGATGGTCTTTATCCTTAAGGATATTTTTTTCTTGTTCTTGTTTTTTTATAATTTCCGAAAATTGCTCTCTTTCTGCTTGTAATTTTTTTTGAATTGTAATTTCAAGTTCAGCTTCTTTATTTTTTATCTCTTTTTCTTTTAATAAAAATTCAAGTTCTTTTGCTTGACTTTCCTTTAATTTATGGGCTTTTTCAGTTAATTCTTTATTTAATAATTCTAATTGCATATTCATTTCTGAAGCAGCTTTTTTTGTAGCCTCTTCTTCTAAAACGCTTTTTTGAAGTTTAATTTTATCTGCAATGATTTGAGCTTGGTTTTCTTCTTGCTTATTTAATTGCTCAATTTTTAATTCAAATTCCTTTTCTTTGTCAGCAATTATTTTTTGATCTTTATTATAACGCTCCATGTAACGCGCTTTAATAGACGCTTCAATTTCGGATGATATTGCTTCACCTAATTGAAATTCGTGCTTACAATTAGGACATTTTATTGTTGATGGAG
This sequence comes from Bacteroidota bacterium, assembly GCA_043769975.1. GTDB lineage: Bacteria > Bacteroidota > Bacteroidia > B-17B0 > Aurantibacillaceae > UBA4416. Next base: position 1,702 of record JAYVIS010000445.1, on the reverse strand, counting down.
AGCTCATTTATTTAATTCGGTTAACTTTTCAAAAAGAATTTTCATTCCATTTGAAGCGGTTGTTTTTAAATGTGTTAGATTTTTTAAATGTTCTAATTTAAAATCACTCGGGTCTATTAAATATTTTGGAATAGATGATGGGGCAACATTAATTAAATTAGCGGCAGGATAAACATTTAAAGAAGTGCCTATTGTTACAAAGATATCAGCTGTTTCCGCAATTGCTGTAGCGTTATCCATTTCCGGAACATCTTCACCAAACCATACGATGTGTGGTCTCAATTGAGAATCTTTTTCACACAGCTCACCCATTTGTAATTCCCATTTTTTTATTGGGTAAATCAAACTTGAATCAACAGTGCTTTTAACTTTCATAATTTCGCCGTGCAAATGCAAAACGTTATTGCTACCAGCACGTTCATGCAAATCATCTATGTTTTGGGTAATAACACTTACTTCAAAGTATTTTTCAAGTTGAGCTACTAATTCATGTGCCAAATTTGGTTTGGCTTCCATCACTTGCTTTCGGCGTGTATTATAAAATTGCTGAACAGTTTCTGTGTTTTTTTGCCAGGCTGCTAAAGTCGCTACATCCTCAATGTTATATTCTTCCCATAGCCCATCACTAGCCCTAAATGTTTTTAAGCCACTTTCTGCACTAATTCCAGCACCACTAAATACAACAATTTTCTTCTTTTTCATTTATTTAAAAAAATGTAAACAATCTACAAACATTACTTTGTACTAAATTGCTTATGCCTAAATTTACAAAAAAAACAAATAATACTATGAAATTTTTTATTGACACTGCAAATTTAGACCAAATTAAAGAAGCGCAAGATTTAGGCGTGTTAGATGGTGTAACAACTAACCCAAGTTTAATGGCTAAAGAAGGCATTAAGGGACAAAATAATATATTAAAACATTATGTTGATATCTGTAATATTACCACGGGCGATGTTAGTGCTGAAGTAATTGCAACTGATTTTGATGGTATGGTTAGAGAAGGTGAGATTTTAGCTGACTTACATGAGCGTATTGTTGTTAAAATTCCAATGATTAAAGATGGTATTAAAGCAATTAAATATTTTAGTGACAAAGGAATTAAAACGAATTGTACGTTAGTTTTTTCTGCTGGACAAGCATTGTTAGCAGCAAAAGCTGGTGCAACTTATGTATCTCCATTTGTTGGACGTTTGGATGATGTAAGTACGGATGGGATGAGATTAATTGAAGAAATCCGTGTTATTTTTGATAACTACGCTTACGAAACACAAATTTTAGCTGCCTCTGTTCGTCATCCTATGCATATTATACAATGTGCACAAATTGGTGCTGATGTTATAACTGCTCCTTTAGGTGCAATTATGTCTTTATTAAACCACCCATTAACTGATAAAGGATTGGCTCAATTTTTAGAAGACGCAAAAAAGTAATTTTTTATTAAATTTTTATAAAAGCGATAGTTGAATTCAAATTCAATTATCGCTTTTTTATTTAGCTCAAATCTTCCTTAAGACAATCTATGGCAATTTTCGAAGAGTTTAATGCTAATGGAATTCCACCACCAGGATGAACGGTAACGCCTACAAAATAAAGACCTTTAATGTCTTTACTAAAGTTTGCATGACGATAAAAAGTGGCATATTTATTATTTGATGCATTGCCATATATTGACCCTGATTTTCCAGAATATTTTTGT
>JAYVIS010000444.1:0-4866 GCA_043769975.1 Bacteroidota bacterium | reverse complement strand
ATTAGGAGATAAATTTATGGCAAAAAAACAACTTACCGAATCGCAATCCATTTGCGGCTCTTTATAATTTCCGTTAGTTTTGGAATCTCCTAGCTTATTTGAAATGGTATATTTGAAATTGGTTGTAATGTCACCATCTATTAATTCTTGCTTTAAAATGGTGTCTAACATCAATGAATCCACTTTTGGTTTATAATCTTTATAAACGTTTATACTAATTAATTCATCATACAAATCATTAACAGTTTCATTTTTGTTTTGCATTAATTCGTTACGCAAATTTTCAAAACTTTTTGCTTGACTTTCCTTATCCTCTGTGTTTGCAAGTGATTCGAATGGAGAGAAATGATTTTGAGCATTTGCTGAATCACCCGTAAATTCTTTTTGCGACATTTTACTTGTAACAACACCACAAGAGTCAGTACTAAATTCTTCAAAAATTCGAACTTGTACGTCTTTACCACTTGGATTTGCCGCAGTTTTAAGAACTGGTTTAGTTATTTGAACACCTTGTTTTCTTAATTTTATTTTTTTTGAAATCTTATTAGAATATGCAATTTTCTCTAATTTATTTGCGGTTGATTTAAGAGCTTCGTTTACCGATCTTTCAAATTCCTCTTCCTTAAGCTTAACTGAACTTTGTATCCAATATATTTGCACAGCGATTAGTGCAACGAGAGCAACACCAACTAACACTGAAATTATACCTAGATTATACTTGCTCATTTTAGGTAAATGTACAAAACTAAAAATTAGATTGTGAAGAGGATTAACTTTTTTTAACGTGCTATTGATCTATGGCATAAGAGCGTCAGCCACTGTAAATGTGCTACCACCTATAAAAATCAAATCGGTTGTTTTGGCTTGTTTTTTAGCTTCAGTTAGTGCGTCAGTAACTGTTGAAAATTTTTTCCCTTTCAAATCATGTTGTTTTGCTAAATCAAAGAGTTCTTTTTCCGGAAGTGCTCTTGGAATATTTGCTTTACAAAAATAATAGGTGGCTGTTTTTGGCAATAGTTTTAAAATACTGGTAACATCCTTATCATTTACTACACCAAGAATGATATGGAGTTTTTTATAAGTATAACGTTCTAAATTTTTCAACACTTCTTTGATGCCATCTTCGTTATGTCCCGTATCAGCTATTACAAAAGGCTTTTCGCTGAGTGTTTGCCAACGACCCATTAAGCCAGTTAGTTTTTTTACGTTTTGAAGTGCCTGTAAAACAGCATCGTTTTCTATTATAAATCCTTTCTTTTTTAGAATTTCTAAGCACGATAAAACACCTTGTAAATTTTTTATTTGATATAAACCAGGAATATCAAGTTTATATAATTGGGTTTCGTTGTTGGCTTTATTTAGTAATTCTATTCCCAATAAATTATCCTGAAACGAATGAGAAATAGCTTTGTATTGTTTATCTGCAAATGTTATTGGTGCTTTTAATACCTGAGCTTTTGTATTGAAAACAGATAAAACCTCTAGTTGGGTTTGGCTAATGACAACCGGTATTTTTTCTTTAATGATTCCTGCTTTTTCACCTGCAATTAAAGGCAATGTGTTTCCTAATAAATTGACATGATCGAAGCCAATGTTTGTGATGAGACAACATTCTGGTTTTATAACATTAGTTGAATCTAATCTTCCTCCCAATCCTACTTCAATAATGGCAATATCAACTTCTTGTTCTGCAAAATAATGTAATGCCAGGCCTACAGTCCATTCAAAAAAAGAGGGTTCTATACTTTCAAATGTTATTTTATAATCTTCAACAAATTTTACAATTTCAGTTTTTGGAATTTGTTTACCATTTATTTTAATACGTTCTCTAAAGTCTATTAAATGAGGAGAAGTATATAAACCAGTTTTATAACCTGCTTGTTGTAATACAGCTGCAAGCATATGGGAAGAGGAACCTTTACCGTTTGTGCCTGCAACATGCACGCATTTTATTTTTTTTTCTGGATTACCTAATGCTTTACAAATGGCAATTGTATTATCTAAATTGGCTTTATATGCTGCAGCACCAATGCGCTGAAACATTGGAAGTCTAGAAAATAAATAATCAAGCGTTTGTGTATAAGTCATTTATATTTAAAAATCAGAAACTTTAGATTCTTTCTAAAAACTAAACACAAGAGTTAAAGTTCCCTTTTGTTCTTCAAATTGGCCACTCACTTTAAACTTTGTTGCAAAAGCTGCTTGGCGAGCTAATGTTTTAAGCATCGTACTATTTGTATTTGTACCTCTACCAACTGCTTCGGCTTTAATTACATTCCCATTTTTGTCAACTGTAATTTCAACAACAACAGTACCTTCTTCCTTTGTATCTTTTGGTAATTGAGGTGGTTTTATAACACTTGCTCCCGCTAAACTGAATCCAAATCCACCGCTTCCGGGGCCATGTCCTGGCCCATGTCCTGGTCCGTTTCCACCGCCATCACCACCGCCTGTTCCGCCAGTGCCGTGCGTGTTTGGATTGCCATCTGGACTGCCATCATTGCCTGCATGTCCGCTGTTGCCATCTCCACCACCGTTTTTTCCTTGATTTTTAAGAGCTTTTTCTGCAATTTTTTCAGCCATGGTTTTTTCTCTTGGCTTTACAACTTCACTAGGTTTAGTAGGAGTAATAACGGTCGTATTATTTTCTATTTTTGGTTTTGTCGGACTAATATTTACATCCTCACCGTTTACGCTGGTTAAAATGGCTTCGTTAGTTTCAGGATTTGTTGGAGGAGGCGTAACTTCTGTATTTTCTACAACACTTGTTGCATCTCCAATTCCATTATTTTCCATATTTCCAGTTCCTTCATTATAGGTTCCAAAATTTATTTCTGTACCTCCGCCACCATCTGCTGCAATTGGGAAGGGTGGATTTGGTGTAATGATGATATAAAAAATCAAAAAAAGTAAAAGTAAGGCAAATACTCCCAAAGAAATAGCTCCGGATATGAGTCTGTTTTTATTTTCTTCAGATTGTGTAATTATCATGATTACTTACCGTTAGAGGGTTGTGTAGCACAAATCATTTTACAATTTAATTTATCACCAATTTGCATCATGTCAATAAAATCTTGATACAATAAATCCTTATCTACATGTATTACTACAGCTGGCTCAATTCTGCCAGCAATTTTTTCCGCTAATAAAGGTTCTAAATCCGCAAATGACACTTCTTTACTATCAATAAAGTATTTATGGTCTTTGGTAGCTGCAATATGAATTGGATTTTTGTTATTATCAATTTGCGTATTTTTTTTCGAACTTGGTAAGTTTACTTTAATGGCATTTGGACTTACCATCGTTGATAGTATTAAAAAAAACAGCATCAAAAAGAACATGATATCGCTAAGCGAATCTGTGCTTACTTCTGCATCTCTATGTCCTTTTTTACGTAAACTCATTTTAATAAAAGTTTTAAATTATTAGTTTTTAGTGTTTAATAGTTTGGGGTTTAAGCTTTTTTTATTTATTAAAAACTTAAAACTCAACATTAAAAACTCTTTACTTACTTGGTTCGTTCAACATATCTAAAAATTCAATTTGACTTTCTTCCATGCGGTTAGATAATTTATCAATACGCGTATTTATTAAATGGTAGCCAACAAAAGCAATTACACCAACAACTAAACCGCCACCAGACGTAATCATTTTTTGGTAAAGACCAGATGATATAATTTCGATTTCAACTGTTTTTGCTAAGGAAATGTCATAAAATATTTTAATTACCCCAATGATGGTTCCAATAAAACCAAACATAGGAGCAATTCTTCCAATAATATTTAAAACACCTAAGTTTTTTTCGAGGTGAGATAATTCAGCTGATGCTTTTTTATTCATTGCCTCTCTAATTTCTAACATATTCTGTCCAATACGAGAAATGCCTTGCTCAATCATTAATGATTCAGGCGAATTAACACTTTTACATAAATTACGGGCATTAGCTAAATTACCGTTAGAGATCATGTCTTTTAGGCTAGGCATAAGGGTTGAATTTTTTTTGCCTGCTTTGGAAATAACTAAAATACGTTCTATCATTACGTAAATTGAAATCAACAGCAAAAGAGCTAAAGGAATCATAATAACACCGCCCTTAGAAACCATTTCAAATAGCGATAAGTGGTTTGGTGGTAGTTCTGTTGCCGTTTCTATTCCTGTTGTTACAGGTTGCGCAGCAAGGGTTTCGACAGCTGTTGCTACAACGGTATTTCCAATTTGAAGAATGAATGAAAGCATATTTACTTATAATTTTTAATTATACAAAGTTAATTAGAAAAGGATGAGTAAATTAAACCATAAGCGATGTTTTAAACAGATTTGTGTTAGTATAATGTTAAGACGTAGAAAAAGATACAGGTTAAAAGGATGTTTTGTTAAATAAAACCAATTTTTATAAACGCACTTCAACAATTTCAAAATTTAATAAATTTACAAAAACGTATTACACAATAACTAACTAAAGTAAAACAGTTAAATACTTACTCCAATAATACACACATCATCTACTTGTTCATTATTTTGTTTCCAGTTTATAAAAGCATCATGGATGCAAGTTTTTTGGTCACTTATTTCTAAGTTTACATTATTTATAAGCAATTTTGCAAGTTGTTTATATTTGAATTTTTTTCCTTTTTCTCCTCCAAATTGGTCAGCATAACCATCGGTAAATAAATATAAAAAGTCACCTTTTTGTAATTGCACATTATGGTTTGTGAAATCTTTTATATTCTCCCCAAAACCAATAGGTTGTTTGTCTGGTTTTAATTCATAAATAATATAATCAGTATTCAAATCAGGGTAAGGCATCAATAAGGGATTACCACTAATTTCACATAATTTTTTTTGTTTACTTACTATCCAAAGTGG
>JAYVIS010000443.1:0-8485 GCA_043769975.1 Bacteroidota bacterium | reverse complement strand
CAAACAGAGGGTCGTGTGCTCAAAATTGCCGACTTCCTTATAATTTAGTTGATGGCACTGGAAAAACCTTAATTGCAAATAGTCATTTATTATCTATTAAAGATTTGGATTTAAGTAATCAGTTACCAAATTTAATTGAAGCGGGTATCACGTCTTTTAAAATTGAAGGACGATTAAAGGATATGGTTTATGTTAAAAATAATACCTCATTTTTAAGAAAAAAATTAGATGCATTTTTAGAAAATAACGAAACCTATCAAAAAGCATCATCCGGAAGAACGTTTTACAACTTCGAAGCAGAAATGGATCGAAGTTTTAACAGAGGGTATACAGATTACTTTGTAAACAAACGTACCGAAAAAATTGGGTCTTGGGAAAGTCCAAAATCACAAGGACAATTAATTGGGAAATTATTAGAAGTAAAAGCCAATGGTTATGTGATTGAAAATAGTGATTTGCTAAATAATGGAGATGGACTTTTTTTTCTTAACGAAAATAATGAACCCGATGGTGCGCAAGTAAATATTATCGTTAATAACATTGTTGTTCCAAACACCTTTAAAGCTTTAAAACCTGGAACTATTATTTATAGAAATTCTGATGCTAATTTTAATCGATTAGTTGAAAGAGATGATAGTGCCATTCGTAAAATTGGAGTGACACTTAAATTTACTGAAACGAATACCGGATTTCAATTAGTTGCAATTGATGAAGATGGACACGAAAGCGTTTCAACTTTTGAATCAGAAAAAGAATTAGCTAAAAATGAAGAGTCAACTATTCCAAACATCAAAAAAAATCTTGCTAAAACTGGAAATACACCATTCATTATTGATGATATAGAAGTTGAGTTTACGAATAATTGGTTTTTACCAATTTCTAAAATAAACGAAATAAGAAGAGTAGTGTTAGAGCAACTTATTGACATCAGAATAAAAGAATACCATCGAGAAGAAATTCAAATTAAAAAAACAGATCATCCTTATCCTGTTTCTCAATTAGATTTTACTTATAATGTATCTAATACTTTAGCTCGTGCATTTTACAAAAGACACGGTGTTACAGATATTGAAAAAGCATTTGAATTACAATGGGATCCAGGAAAATCGAGAGTTATGGTTACCAAGTATTGTGTGAAATATGAATTAGGTAAATGTGCTCGTTTTCAAAAAGAAACCATGGGCGAAAAAGTGGTTGAACCTCTTATTTTAAAACAAGGTGAATTGGAATACAAATTAAAATTTAATTGCAAACCTTGCGAAATGGAAATTTGGGAAAAGGATGCTGAACTAGAATTTGAAGACGAAGATTAATAGTTAGTCTTAAAGGGAATTAAATATCACACATTACTGTTTTAAATAATCTTTGCTATTAAGTTTTTTTGGGGCGTTCCCTCCGGGCGGGCTTTTCATTGCAATCTTTTGCTAAAAAGCAAACGAATTTCCATTACAATCCCTAACGCAATTTTATATTTAAATGCAATTTACTTTCCATAACATAGGTAGCTTTTCACTATAAAGATGACAAGGATTGCTACAAAAAACAGACCTATTGAAATTGAGATTATTTTGTCTTTATTTTTCATTATCCAAATCTAAGTTACTTATTTTTTTTTAGAAAAGTAGAGTTATAATTCAAAATGAAAATGAAACGGAAATTTAGTTTTTTTTTCAAAAAAGGACTCTGATATTACATATTGAGTTACCCAATTTAATTTGTATTTTTGAGTAACATCATTATACTATGTCTGAAATTAATAAAGATCAACAAATTGAAAGCCTTGAGGAAAAGGTTACGCATTTAAGTCGTATGCTTGTAAAATCATTTGGTTATGCTGAGCAAGATCCAGATACTTTTTTGCAGAATGCTCGCCGAACTACAGAAGCTATTTGCCGATTTATGTATACCAAAGAATTGGGTGAACCAAAAGGTAAAATGATGTTGAATGATTACGGAAGAGAATTATTAAATAAAAAAATAATTCCAGATAAAATTGGGATTTTAATTGGTACCATTCAAACCTACGGAAATTACGCTGCTCATGCCCAAGATGATTTATCTGAAGCAACCCGCGAATGGATTGCGCCTTGCCAAACGGCTTTAGCAAGTTTAACCAATTGGTTTTTTCTTGAATATTTAAAAGGAAATGTACCAAATGAATTGCTTTCACCGATTCAAAGTTTTGCAGAACCTACAGGTCATTCAAATGCCATGCAATCATCATCAGTTGCAACAAAAAAAATGTCTCTGGTTTCAATCCTATTAATTAGTATTGCGGTTATAGTGATTGGAGTTTCTGCCTTTTATTTGATAACCAAAGACAAATCAACAAGTGTTACAAAAGTTGAGGATGTGCCAATTACCGCTTCTGAAAATGTGGTAAAGCAACAAGAAGATATGGTTGACAATTTAAATAGCACCACTCCAAATGCAGATGCAAAACGAATTGCTATTTTATATTTTGATAATGGTTCTGATAATGCTGAACTTTCTCGTTTAAGAAAAGGATTGGCAGATATGCTTATTTCTGATTTATCGAAAATAAAAATGTTGAATGTCATTGAACGTGCTAGGTTAGAAGAAATATTAAAAGAGCAAAAATTAAATAATTCGAAAGAATTTGATGCATCAACTGCCAGTAAAGTTGGAAAGCTTTTAGGTGTGCAATATATTTTAACAGGAGCTTTTTTTGATTTAATGGGAAGTATGCGAATGGACGCCCGTATTATAGATGTTGAAACAGGAAAAATTATTAAAAGCGAAGGCGTTGATGGAGCAACCAATACATTTTTTGATTTAGAGAAAAAATTGGTTGTGAAAATTGCTGGTGGTTTAAATGTGAATTTAGCTAACGATAAAACTAGTGACGCTGAAGTAAAGCAGGCATCATTAAGTTATGAAACATCTTTACTTTTTTCTGATGGCTTAGATCAAATGGATAAAGGAGAAAATTCGAAAGCAATAGAAACATTTAAAAAAGTACTGAAAAAGAATCCTGACTTTGTGCCAGCACAACAAGCACTTAATAAATTACAGAAAAAAGTATAATGAAAAAAGGAGTCCTGTTTTTTATAAGTTTATTTTTTGCGTTTTATACTCATGCAAAAACGATTGCTATTTCATATTTTGATAATTCGAGTGGTGATGCAAAATACAATGCCTTGTCAAAGGGAATTGCAGATATGTTGATTACAGATCTTTCTAAAATAAAAGGTGTAACAATTGTTGAACGTGAAAAATTAGAAAAATTAATTCAGGAAATAAAATTAGGTCAAACAAAATATTTCGATCAGGCTACAGCTCAAAAATTAGGAAAAGGATTAGGTGCTCAAAATATTTTAACAGGATCGTTTTATATCCTTGATAACACTATCCGCATGGATGCTCGTTTAATTGATGTGCAAACTGGTGGAATTATTTTTGCAGAGCAAGTAAGTGGAAATAAAAATAATTTTTTTGCACTACATCAGCAGTTGGCTAATTTATTAGCTAAGAAATTAAATATTCCATATAGTCCTGATTTAAGTGGATTATACAAAGCTAATGAAGAGGTAACTTTAGCTGAAGTTGTAAATTTTTCGAATGCCATTGCATTGCAAGATGACGGAATGAATGCTGATGCTAAGCAGTTGTTAGAGAAAACAATAAAAGCTAATCCTAAATTTCATTTTGCGCAAAATAAATTAGATGAAATAAAAGAATGGTTAAAAAACATTGAGATTGAAAGAGAAAGGCTTATTATGGAAGAGTTGAAAAACACCATGAACACGTTAGATCCGGCAAACGAAAAATTTGGAATGCAAATCAGTAATGTTTGGACAACCCTTTTGTCTTCTTATAAATACAATCAATTACTTTCATTTAATAATTCATTAAGAAAAAAGAATTTAGATGATAAGAAAAAAATATATGGAGAGGCTTCCCCTTTAACCTTAGGTGAAATGATGCTGTTTTATGATTGCACAGCTTTAAGTGCTTTAAAAAAATATGAAGATGTGATTGATGCTGGTAAAAAATTTATAACTAATTACCCAACCAGTATGTATTTTCAAAGCATTAAAATGAATTTGGAACAAGCGATTAAAGAATTGGAACAGCGCAATGTTGGTAAAAAAGGAATTGATATTAAGTTGGCTGGAGAGGCTTTAGATGGCTATCTTACTTATTTAAATCGATTGGAATGGAAATCAAATTTGCAATTTGTAGATGAAAAAGAATACAAAAATTATTTAAATATTTATAAGTCGCAAGTATTGAGTAGTAGTAAAGAAACAATTGATATTTGGGACGAAAGTAGTAAGTTAAATGAGTTTACAGAGTTTTTTGATGTTGCCGCTCAATTTAGAGATGTCAAAACAATGGAAGAAATCGTTTCGGTTTCGAAGCAATTATTTACAGAATCAGATGATCAGGATCGGGTGTTTAGTTTAGAAACTAAATTAGAAGATTTTAAAACTAAAACGATTGAAAAGGCAGATAAAATAAAAGAGTTGGAAACTATTGCAAAAAAGGGTTCGAAAGAGGAAATGGAAAAAGTGATTAAATGGCATTTTAGTAATGAGCAATATAATCGTCCGGATTTACTTTTAACAATCTGCGAAAATTATGTAACAAAGTACAAACCAAGTAATGAAAACGAAGCAGAAATAAGTTTAAATGCATGGGATGGTTTAATAAGTAATTCTGCCCGATTAAAGAGTTTAGATGAGGCTAAAAAATTAGTAGAGACACTAAAAAGCAAGGCTGATGAATTTAAATCTTATAAAGTAATTTATGATAAAGAACTCAGAGAAATAAATCAAGATGTAAAAAACTTGCAAAATGATTATACAAATTATCAAAAGAATTTTAAAAATAATGACCCAATGATTTCTGTGCTTGAAAATTATGCTACTATTTATAAGGATAATCATCAATATACTGAAGAGGCTTATACAAGAAAGCAACTTATGGATTTGTTTAAATTGGATGCAGATAAGGAACCTTTGCAATTATTTTTACTCTCAATGTGCTATTATAATTTAGGTTATTTTGATAATGTTAAAAAAACGGCAACTCAATTAAAAGAAAAACATCCAACAAGCACGTATTCGGAATCTATAAATTCTATTACGTCTTATATGCCCCAATAGTAAGCCATGCAAACACCTCATTCTAATATAATTTCTGTGAGCGAGTTAAATAATTTAGCTTGGGAAAATAGATATGTCAATAGAGAGATTGGCTTGCAGCAAGCGATGGAAGCTAAGGCAAAGGCTATTATTGAAAATGATTTAGTTGGTTTTTATTTTGCTCAATTAACCATTGCTCAATTTGTTTTTTGGAAGACAAATGAAGGTGAGCAAGTTATACAGGTAAATGAAGCTTTATCTTTTTTTGAAAACGGAAAAGATAGTTTAGGAATTTCTAGAGCAAATGCAATTTGTGCAGGAATGTTTGATCAGTTTGGTCAATATGAAAAAGCCATGCATCATGCTTTAAATGCAGTAAAAGCGAGCGAATTAATAAATGATGAGAGTAATAAAGGGGATTGTTACACGCTACTTGGGCAAATTTATTCACGTATTTACGATTATTCAAATGCTATCATTGCTTTAAAGGCGGGATTAGAAATTAGAAGAAACAATAACGAAGAAAAAGCAATGGCTTCTTCTTTAAATTTAATTGCTCGTAATTATGTTTTGGATAAAAAATATGTTGAAGCAAAAAAGTATTACGAAGAAAGTTTAAAGTTGCGAGAAGCTATAAACGATTTATCTGGTATTCCATGGACATATCTTGGACTTGCAAGTTTATTTACTGAAAAAAAGGAATGGGATCTTTCTTTAGATTTTTATAATAAAGCAGAGCAATCGAATCAAAATAAGGAGCAACGTTTTGAGTTATTATGTTTGTTGGGTAAAGGGAAAATTTGTTTGAACCAGCATAAACATGATGATGGGATTATTTATTTAACTAAAGCTTTAGCTATTGCTCATACGCTCAAAATTATTTCATTAGAATCAGAAGCGCATCAATTGCTAGCTGAAGCTTATGAAATGGCAACTGATTTAAAGCAAGCGCTGTATCACTATAAACATTATAATGAACAGCGACAAGAGATTTTAAGCAACGAAAAAGTGAATATGTTGAAACATCAGCAAATTGCTTTTTCGGTTGAAAATGCTGAGAAAGAAGCTGAAATTCATCGTCTAAAAAATGTAGAATTAAAAAATGCATTTGATCAAATAGCACTTCAGCATCATGAGCTGGAAGAAAAAAGTAAGGAAATAACAGATAGTATAAATTATGCCAAACGCATACAAGATGCCTATTTACCCGAAAAAGAATTATTTGATAAACTTTTCGAAAATGGTTTTTTATTATTTAAGCCAAAAGATATTGTAAGCGGTGATTTTTATTATTATACCCAATTAAACACATCTTCCGTTTTATTTGCTGCTGTTGATTGCACAGGGCATGGTGTGCCTGGAGCTATTATGAGTGTTATTTGTTGTAATGCCTTAAACGAAGCTATTACTAAAAAAGAAATTCACCAGCCAAATCTTATTTTAAATGAAGTTAGAACTAGTGTTACGACTGCATTTAAAAAACAGGGAGTCGTTACTCAAAAAGATGGTATGGATATTTCATTAGTTCGTTTAATTAAAATATCTGGTAAAACTAAATTGCAATTTGCAGGAGCTAATAATCCATTATGGATTATTAGAAAAGGAAAACCAAATGTTGAAAATGATACAGTTTATTTAACGGCCACTCATTATTTAATCGAAATTAAAGCGGATAAACAGCCCATAGGAAACTATGAAAAAATGACTCCATTTACGTTACATGAAATAGATTTACAAGAAGGTGATACATTATATTCTTTTACCGATGGTTTCGCTGATCAGTTTGGCGGTGCTTCTGGAAAAAAATTAAAATCAAAATCACTTAAAGAACTTTTACTTTCTCTGCAAAATTATACATTGAAGGAACAGCATACTTTTATTGATAAAGCTTATAACGACTGGAAGAGCGGATATGAGCAAATTGATGATGTCTGTATGATTGGTGTTAGAATATAATTTTTTGCACTAAGCGTGTTGCAATAGTTTATTGAGCACACTTTCTGATTTGCCTTTTAAAATTTGCATATCACCTTGTTCAATTATTTCGCCTTTATCCATTACGATAATAGAATCGGCATGTTCAATGGTTGTTAAACGATGAGCAATAATAATTGATGTTCTGTTTTTTGCAATTTCAATAGATGCTTTTTGAATGAGTTTTTCTGTTTCCAAATCTATAGAGGATGTAGCTTCATCTAAAACAAAAATTGGTGGATTATAAATATAAGCTCTTACAAATGCTATTAATTGTCGTTGTCCTGAGGATAAAGACGCGCCACGTTCGTTAACTTGGTAATTATAATTATTTGGTAATGCCATTATAAACTCATGTATCCCAATTTTTTTAGCCGCCTCAATAACTTGTTCTACTGTTATTCCTTCATTATGTAATGTGATATTATTTAAAATGGATTCATTAAATAAAAATACATCTTGTAATACCACACCAACAGATTGTCTTAATTCATTGAGTTTGTAATTTTTGATGGAAACATTATCTATTAATATTTCACCTTTATTAATTTCATAGAATCTGCTAATTAAATTGATGATGCTTGATTTCCCTGCGCCTGTTGCACCAATGATGCCGATTGTTTTTCCACTTTCAATTGTAAAAGATACATCTTTTAGTACATAGTTCTCTTCAGTATAGGCAAACCAAACATGTTTAAATTCTATTTTCCCTTTAATATTATTCGTTAGTTCAGTTCCATTATCAATAATTACATCTGTTGTATCTATGACTTTGAAAACGCGTTCTGCCGCAACAACTCCCATTTGTAAGGTGTTTAACCTGTCAGCTAACATTCGAATTGGCCTAAAAACCATATTTATCATCATGATAAAAAAAGTTATATCGCCCAATTTTATATTATACGTATTGGCATTAACTCCTGCAAACCAAATAAATAGCGCAATTGAAACTGCAGATAAAATTTCCACAACTGGAAAAAATACGGAGTAATACCAAATGGAACGGATATTTGCTTTTTTATGTTTTTCATTGATTTCTTTAAATTTTTCGTATTCAATTTTTTCTCTATTAAATAATTGAACGATTCGCATGCCTGTAATATGCTCATTAGTAAAAGCGTTGAGGTTAGCAACTGCATTTCTAACTTCTGTAAATGTTTTTTTAACCCCGTTCTTAAATAAATTTGTTGCTACAAATAATAAGGGGATGCTACTTAAAGCAACCAACGCAATAGCCCAATTTGTATAAAACATTGCGCTTATGAAAATTATTAGCATTAAAATATCTCCACAAATCACAATACATCCTTGAGAAAACACATCGCTTAAACTTTCAATGTCTGATACGGCTCGTGTAACAAGTGTTCCAACAGGTGTATTGTCAAAGTAGGTGTTTTTTA
>JAYVIS010000442.1:0-10150 GCA_043769975.1 Bacteroidota bacterium | reverse complement strand
AAAACATTATAACTAAAATAATCAAACCGTTTATTGATAATATCGTTTGTTTTTGAATCAATAAAAAAACTAAAAACGCCAACACCAACTTCATTTTTATTATCCTTGAATAAACCACAAAATGCTAAATTATTATTTAAAAATTGGAAGGTTCCATTTACTAAATCTTTATTTTCATCTATTTCTAATTGAGTAATATTTGCCTGATTTGCTGTTTGTTGAAAATTAGCAACCGCCATACTAATAGTCTTTTTTTCAAAATTATTCATATAATAAAATAAATAAAAGAATGCTCCGTTGTTATCTACACTGTAATTAAAACAGCTAACGGTTGATTGCTTATATAATTTAATAACATCTTTTGTAGCCAATTTTTTTAAAGTTGACGTTTCATAAATAAATGCTTGTTTTATATCAGTATTTAGTGATACAATAACCATTTTTTTGTCGTCAGGTGAAAAACTAACATTAAATATTAATTCTGATTCACTATATGATGGACATTCTGACGAAAATATTTGTTTTACATCCCCAATTAATTCCCCTGTTGATGAAGAAATTTGTCTTAATAAGACATAAAGCTTTTTTTCATTTTTATCAAATTTTTGAGAAAAAATAAAAATTTGATTTTCTTTAAAAAAAGTATACCAAATTTTTTCATATTTTTCTAACTCAAACCCTTTTTCGTAAACTAAGTCTAGGGTTTTAGAATCTATTTTTTGTATGACTTGAGTAATGCCACTTCCTTTGGTACTTTTGCCTTTTAAATAAACACTGTTTGCATCATTTCCAATATAATATTCAAATATTGAACCCAAATCCGATTTAAATTCAACGCCATTTTTAATATTAAAATTTTGAGAATTTACGGTTGCGGAAAATATTAGTAATAGACTTAATATTGCTTTTTTCATATTTTTTGATTTAATTATTTAAAAAAAAGTGGAGTTTAACTCCACTTTAATTGGTTAGTTGCATCTTGTTATTTAATATCTATTCTAAATACTCTTGATTCAATTTTGTCAATTTTTAATTTATAGACAATTAAATTGCTAGATATAGATTTGAATGCATTAGGGTAAATCCGAAGATCTTTTTCTTTTAGTTCAATAATAGACTTTTTAGTCATTTTGCCTTCACTACTCATTTTAACGCATGATAAATATCCTCCACTTCCACTTAAGTAGGGAAAAGGGGCGTCTGATAGCGATAAATTAATATTTTTTATATTATCTAAATAGAAAAAATAATCTTCTCCATTGTGCGAATGGTGATGATATGAATATTCAGAGGTATTATAACCTGATTGCTGCTTAGGTATTTTGCAACACCAAAGCGTTTTCCCATTTTTATCAATCTTTAAAACTAAAATTTCATTATAAAAGTAAGTAAAACTCGTCCCCCCATGTTTTTCATCGCCATATTCATGAGAAGTAACAAATAAATCCTCACCTATTATTATCATACTACCATCAGTATTAAAAATTATTTTGTCAAACCTTAAATTTGTAACTTCAATATTTTCACCTCTATGTTCCTTTTTTCTTCTGGCTTGCTCTGTTTCATAGGCGTATAAGGTTTCGGCAGGAAATTCGCTGTATATGGTTTTAAGATTTTTAACGAAATTATTTATATCAAGCTCCAAACTAATTATAAATGCACCATTTGAGATTGAACTATTTTTTTCATCTGAGTAATAACCAGAAATAATAACATTGTGATTTAAATCCTCAGATAATAAGGCGGACTTTGTATACTTATTTGAAAGGTTAATATTGATTACTTGTAGGGTATTATCCTTTTGATAGACTCTAAATAATTCGTAACGAGTGGCTTTTCTGTTTTCTTTTCCTTTATTTACAGCACCGTCTATTGAGTTATTTATTTTTACCTCGATTAACAAATAAATATTACCTCTTGAATCAATTTCATAATCAATTTTATTGATATCATCTTTAGGATATGGCATTTCAATTTCGCCCGCATAAAGTTTATTCATTTTATGGTCGTATAAATTAAACCCTATAATTTCTTTATTCAATTCAACCCTTCTTCCTTTTGGTTGTAAAGTATATGTGGCAAGTATTTTTGTACTATCTACGGAATAATTGACACGGTATTTATAACCAGGTTCCATTCTTCCTGCTTCAACTAATTTTATTTCTGATGAGCTAAAGCTAAGTGAGCTTTTATCGAAAGGAAGTGCAAACAATTGCTCTGTTTTACTATTTCTATCCGAGGTTGAGTAAAGCCAAAACATATCATTTTTAACTTTAAAAAAACCTTCATCAGCAAATGTCCTACTATTTTCAGGCAAAGAAATAACTTCCTGTTTTTTTAAATTTTTAAAACTTTCGTCATAAAGCTGAAAAACCATATCATCCCCTTTTCTTAAATATAATTCAAAATATTCATTTTTATTAAATCTAAACAAACCCATATCATGACCTTTCACTGTTTCAAATGCCTCACTAAATCCATAAGTGATTGTTTGAGAAAAAATTGAAGTTGAAATCAAGGATAGTATTACCAGTATTTTTGCCATGATTTTTTTTGATTTAATTATTTAAAAAAAAGTGGAGCATAACTCCACTTTTAAATTAGTTTGATTTGATTTTTTTTATTTTTTTTTAGCGGCAGCTTTTTTTGGTGCTGCTTTTTTGGTTGCAGATTTTTTAGCTGGAGCTTTCTTTGTTGCCACCTTTTCTGCAGCTGCTTTTTTTGGCGCTGCAGCCTTCGAAGTTGTCTTTTTTGCTGATGCTTTTTTTGCAGTTGCTTTTTTCTTAAAGGCATTTGGTACCTGAGCAACAATCATTTCCTTAACTTCATCTAAACTCAATGCTGTTAATTCTTCAGGAGTAAACTTTCCTCCTCCATCTTTTCTTAGTTTTAATTGAAGTTTGCCAAATTTAATTTGTGGTCCCCAACGTGCATTTTCAACCGAAATTTTTTCTTCTGGCCAATTTTGGATATAACGGTTTGCTTCCTTTTCTAATTTTTTCTCAATTAATTCATTAATATCAGTTTGAGATAAATTATCAAAATCATAAGCACGAGGAACATTAATAAACATCCCTTCGTATTTAATAAACGGTCCAAAGCGACCTTTCCCTTTTGTTACTCCTTTGCCTTCGTAATGTGCAACTGGCGCATCAGCTAATTCTTTTTCTTTAATGATTTCAACGGCTTTTTCCATGTCCATCGTTAAAGGATCAATGGTTCGTGGAATAGAAATAAATGCTTCATCTAATTTAATATATGGTCCAAAACGTCCAACACCAATTACAACTTCTTTTCCTTCATAAGTTCCTAAATTCATAGGTAACTTAAATAAATCTAAAGCCTCTTCTAATGTTATCGTTTCTAAACTTTGTGTTTTTCTCAAGCTTGCAAATTTTGCAATTTCACCAGTTTCTTCGTTTGTTTCTCCAATTTGTGCTAATGGTCCAAATCGTCCAATCCTCACAATAATTGGCTTTCCACTTGCTGGATCAATTCCTAAACTGCGTTCGCCACTGGCGCGTTCGCTGTTTTCCATTGTGTCCTCAACAGTTTTGTGAAATGGATGATAAAATTCACCTAACATTTTTTGCCAGTCTAAATTACCATCTGCAATTTCATCAAACTCTTCTTCAACTTTAGCAGTAAAATTAAAATCTAAAATTGTAGGGAAATATTGTAATAAAAAATCATTCACAACTATACCAATATCGGTTGGAAATAATTTTGATTTTTCTGCACCAGTATTTTCTGTTTTTGTTTCTTTTGTTAAATTTTGTTTTACTAACGTTAAGCAAACATAATTTCTTGGATTGCCTTCTCTATCTGTCTTTTCAACATAGTTACGTTTTTGAACCGTACTAATAGTTGGTGCATAAGTTGATGGACGACCAATTCCTAATTCTTCTAATTTCTTAACTAAACTTGCTTCCGTATAACGAGCTGGATGATGAGTGAAACGTTGTGTTGCGGAAATTTCTTTACTGTCAATTTTTTCTCCAACTTTCATTGGTGGCAACATTGATGAGTTTTCTTCATCCGTTTCTTCATCATCAGTTCCTTCCATATATACTTTTAGGAAACCATCAAATTTTAAAACTTCACCTTGTGCTACAAATATTTCACTAGCACCGCTAATTGTAACTTTTGCTGTTGTTTTTTCTAATTCAGCATCGCTCATTTGACTAGCAATGGTGCGTTTCCAAATTAAATCATACAAACGTATTTCGTTGCGCTCGCCATCAATAACTGTTCTATCAATGTATGTTGGACGAATAGCCTCATGCGCTTCTTGTGCCCCTTTACTTTTAGTTTTGTATTTACGAGGGTTATAATATTTTGCTCCGTAATTTTCGTTAATGGCTTTGTTAGCCTGATCCATTGCTGTATCCGATAAATTTACAGAGTCAGTTCTCATATAAGTTATGCGACCTGCTTCATACAAGCGCTGCGCAACTTGCATGGTTTGAGCAACAGAAAATCCTAATTTACGAGCAGCCTCTTGTTGTAAAGTTGAGGTTGTAAATGGTGCAGCTGGAGAACGTTTAGCTGGTTTTGTTTCTAAACTTGAAATTGTATATGAGGCAGCTTTACATTTTTCTAAAAAAGCTTGTGCTTCTGCTTCTGAAGTATAGCGTTTATCTAATTCAGCTTTTAATAAGCCTGTACCAACAGAAAAAATTGCTGAAACTTTATATGCAGATGTCGATGTAAACTTTTGTATTTCGCGTTCACGTTCTACAATTAAACGAACTGCAACTGATTGCACACGTCCTGCAGATAAACTTGGACGAACTTTTCTCCATAAAATGGGAGATAATTCAAATCCAACTAATCTATCTAAAACTCTACGTGCTTGTTGGGCGTTAACTAAATTAATATCAATTTCTCGTGGATTTTCAATAGCTTTTAAAATTGCTGGCTTTGTTATTTCATGAAATACAATTCGTTTGGTGTTTTTTGGAGTAAGGCCTAATGTTTCATATAAATGCCAGCTAATTGCTTCTCCTTCTCGATCCTCATCGGAAGCCAACCAAACCATATCAGCTCCTTTTGTCAATTTTTTTAATTCTGCAATGACGCGTTCTTTATCTGGTTGGACTTCGTATGTTGGTGTAAAATTATTTTCAATATCAACACCAAATCCTTTTTTTACTAAATCTCTAATGTGACCAAAACTTGATTTCACAATGAAGTCTTTTCCTAAAAATCCTTCAATGGTTTTTGCCTTGGCTGGTGATTCGACAATTACTAAATTTTTTGACATGTATATATATGTATATAAGTTAAATTTTGAAAATTAAACTCGAAAAGAGGTCAAAATTGGATGAAAATCTTCTGAGTTTTGCTGCAAAGAAAAAAAATAAAATCCGATTAATCCTAATTTATATTTTTTGAGTGGCCTTTTTCTGTACTTTTTATGCGTTTTTTGTCTATGTAAGTACTTAGCTTATAGTATTTTAAAAAAATATTAAAAATTTTCGATTTTATATCCTGAAAAACGGCTTATGTGTCAAAATGTCATAACAAAGCCTTATCTTTGCGTTTTTATTGATAGATATGGAAAGTAAAATAATTGACGAATCTAAGCAAGGTGAGGCATTAGTAATTGAAACGAAAAATACTAATGGAAAAAAAATGTTTTTGGAGAGTTATGGTTGCCAAATGAATTTTGCTGATAGCGAAATAGTGGCTTCTATTTTAATTGATAAAGGTTATGCAACAACTGCTGATTTTAAGGAGGCTGATTTAATATTTGTAAATACTTGCGCTATTCGTGAAAATGCTGAAGCAAAAGTTCGTCAGCGTTTATATGATTACAAAAAAGTAAAAAAAACAAATCCGAAATTGCTTATTGGCGTATTGGGTTGTATGGCCGAACGATTAAAACATCAGTTTTTAGAACAAGAAAAATTGGTTGATATGGTTGTTGGTCCAGATGCATATCGCGATTTGCCAAATTTAATTGAAACTGCAGAAACAGGTAGACAAGCAATCAATGTCATTTTAAGTAAGGAAGAAACTTATGCGGATATTTCGCCTGTTCGTTTGGACGCTAATGGTGTAAGTGGATTTGTGAGTATCATGCGTGGTTGCGACAATATGTGTAGCTTTTGTGTTGTACCATTTACAAGAGGAAGAGAAAGAAGTCGCGAACCTGAAACCATTGTTAAAGAAGCTCGAGAAGCATTTGAAAATGGATATAGAGAAATAACATTGTTAGGACAAAATGTGAATTCATATTTGTGGAGTGGAGGAGGATTAAAAAAAGAAACGTTAACTGACGAGCAAAAAGCGAATTCAACAACCTTTGCCGAATTACTTGAAATGGTTGCGTTAATCCATCCTGATTTAAGAGTTCGTTATTCTACTTCACATCCTAAAGATATGGGAGATGATGTTTTGCATGTGATGGCGAAGTATGAGAATATTTGCAAATATGTTCACTTACCTGTGCAAAGCGGAAATAGCGACGTGTTAGAAAAAATGAATAGAGGTTACACACGTGAATGGTATTTAGATAGAATTGCTGCAATTCGCCGCATTTTACCTGATGCAGGAATTAGTGCTGATATTATTACAGGATTTTGCGGTGAGACAGAAGAACAACATCAAGATACTTTATCTTTAATGGAAAATGTGCAATACGAATTTGCATATATGTTTTCATATAGCGAGCGTCCTAAAACATTGGCCGAGCGTAAGTTTACAGATGATATTCCGGCCGAAGTTAAAAGCAGGCGTTTAACTGAAATTGTTGATATGCAACGCAAGCATAGTGAAATCAGAACTAAACAAGGTATTGGAAAAGTTTATAAAGTATTAGTTGAAAACACATCTAAAAAATCAACTGAAATGATGAGTGGGCGAAATACTCAAAATACAGTTTGTGTTTTTCCGAGAGGAAATTTAAAAAAAGGTGATTATGTAAACGTTTTAATTACAAGTTGCACAAGTGGGACAATGATAGGGGAGTGTGTTTGAGGGACAAAAGAGACAAAAGAGATAAAAGGGACAAAAGAGATAAAAGAGACTGAAGGGATAAAAGACTTTAAAAAATGATAAAACATAATTTTAAAAAATTAACTATTTGGATAGATGCTATGGATTTATGTGATTTAATTTATAATTATACTGATACCCTTCCTAATAAAGAAAAATTTAATTTAATTTCACAATTAGAAAGATGCTCCGTTTCTGTTCCATCTAATATAGCTGAAGGTTCTGGCAAACGAACACAAATACATTTTGCAGAATTTATTACTACTGCCCTAACTTCAAGTTATGAAATAGAAACTCAATTATTAATTTGCGAACGAAGAAAATATGGAAATCAAATCGAATTAAAAAATATTTTAAATAAAGTAGAAATTCTACAAAAACAAATTTCAAATTTTAGAGAAACCCTTTTAAATCAAAAATAAATAAATCAACATTTTATGCATTGTTTAGTCCCTTTTGTCAAACAGTCCCTTTAATCAATTAAGTCCCTTATGAACCTTCAAGATATAAAACAACGATTTGGAATAATAGGTAGTAATGCTGTATTAGAAAGAGCAATTGATATTGCGCGACAAGTAGCACCTACAGATTTAAATGTTTTAATTAATGGTGAGAGTGGTACTGGAAAGGAAGTTTTCCCGCAAATTATTCATCAAAATAGTACTCGTAAGCATGGGCAATACATTGCAGTAAACTGTGGAGCAATTCCTGAAGGAACAATTGATAGTGAATTGTTTGGGCACGAAAAAGGTTCTTTTACTGGGGCTCATGAAGCTCGTAAAGGTTACTTTGAAGTAGCAGATGGAGGAACGATTTTTTTAGATGAAGTAGGCGAGTTGCCTTTATCTACACAAGCTCGATTGTTACGTGTTTTAGAGACAGGTGAATATATAAAAGTTGGTAGTAGCAAAGTTCAAAAAACAAACGTAAGAGTTGTTGCGGCAACAAATATTAATTTTATATCTGCAATTGAAAAAGGAAAATTTAGAGAAGATTTATTTTATCGATTAAATACGGTTCCAATTAATTTACCACCATTGCGTGATAGAAAGGATGACATTTCATTATTATTTAGAAAATTTGCAAATGACTTTGCTACTAAATATAGAATGCCTTCTGTAAAATTAAATCCAGATGCGGAACAGGCATTAATAAATTATTATTGGCCAGGAAATATTAGACAGTTAAAAAATATCACGGAGCAAATTTCAATTATAGAAAAAGAAAGAGATATTAATTTAGAGTGTTTGTTGCAATATCTTCCTAACTATCATACAAATAAATTACCTGCATTAACAAATAGTGGTTTTTCAAATTCGTCAACTTCAGAAATAAATGAACGAGATTTGTTGTATAAAGTATTGTTTGAAATGAAAAAAGAATTGAATGATTTAAAACAAGTGGTGCATAAAATAGTTAAGAGTGGGACTGGAACATTAAACCCAATGGCTTCTGATGAAGAGCAAAGCATTGATCGAATGTATCAATCCGATGATAATTTTCCATTAGTTTCTGCAAATAGAGATTTAACAATTCATAATCCAATTATTGTAAAAGAAAACAATGGTTACACTCAGCCAATAGTAGTTGAAGAATCATTATCATTGCAAGACAAAGAAATAGATATGATAAAAAAAGCCTTAAAAAAACATAAAGGTAAACGTAAGTATGCATCTCAAGAGTTAGGAATAAGCGAAAGAACATTATATCGTAAAATAAATGAATATAATATTGAAGAGTAAAATCATATTTATCTTTAGTTTCATATTATTATCTCCAAATTTTTTTGGGAATAATAAAAGCGATTCATTATTAAAGATTCTAAATTCTAATGTCAATGACACTATTGTTTCTGATTCTTATTTACAATTATCCATAATTAATGCTATAAATAATCCGAAGCAGGCATTAGGATATATTAATAAATCTATATTTTATTATAATAAATTTTCTTCAGATTTTCAATACAAGCGTTATTTACAAAAAAGTACTGTGTTTAGATTATTAGGAGAAATTGATTCTAGCTTATATTATAATAATTTAGTTTATGCTCAAGCTTTAAAATGGAAACACAACGAATACCTTGCCGAATGCTTTAGCTCATATGGCTTAATTAGTATAGCTCAAGGGAATTTTCAAAAAGCAATAGAGCAATTTACTAAACAGTTAGTTATTAAGAAAAAGTATAAGTTGAAAATATCATTGTCAGGAATTTATAATAATATCGGAAATGCTTATGGTAGTAAAGGAGATTGGCCAATGGCAAAAGAGTATTTTGAAAAAGCATTAAAAGAGGAGTTATTAGACAAAAGAGAAATGAGTTTAGGGAATATTTATAATAATTTAGGAATTGTTTTTATTATAAATCATCAATTAGATTCCGCCAAAAAATACCTTACAAAAGGCCTCGACTATAGGTATAACATAAATGATAATTTAGGAATCACAGGCTCTTTAAATAATTTGGCTTTATTAGAATTGGAAGCAAATAATTTTAATAAAGCTTTAGTTTTTGCAGACTCGGCATTTCATATTGCTCAAGCCAATGGTTATAAAAAAATAGAATTCGAAGTTTATGATTCTTATGATCAAATTTATTCAAAAATGGGTAATTATAAAATGGCTTATGAGTATCTAAACAAAAAAAATAAATTAAAGTTAGTCTTTGAAAAAGAAGAATTTAAAAATAGTATTCAGCAACTAGAATCTAATATTCAATTGGAGCAGAAACAGTCATTATTACTTGAAAAAGATTTAGCACTTACTAAATCAGAAAATCAAAAACAAAGACAGTTTGGTTTTATAATTTTAGCAGTTATTCTAATTATAGCCTTAGGCTTATTTTTATTTTCTTTTTTTAAAAACAATAAAAAATTATCCACACAAAATCTTATAATTTCTGAGCAAAAATACCTTATCGAAGAAAAACATAAAGATATTACAGATAGTATAACTTACGCGCATCGTATTCAATCATCGTTAATACCAAGCCAAAAAGAAGTTAATAAACAATGTCAAAATCTGTCCATTTTATTTATGCCAAGAGATATTGTAAGTGGAGATTTTTATTGGTATTCAAAAATAAAAGACATAAATATATTTGTCCTATCTGATTGCACAGGGCATGGTGTTCCTGGTGCTTTTATGA
>JAYVIS010000441.1:0-7025 GCA_043769975.1 Bacteroidota bacterium | reverse complement strand
TGAAAAAATACAACCCAATATTGAAAAAGATGACAACTCATAAAGAAATTAAGTAATCCATTAAAATTATACTAAAATGGCAAAGAAAGTAGTTGCAACCCTAAAAACTGGTAAAGGAAATAGCTTTACAAAAGTGATTAAAGTAATTAAGTCGCCAAAAACTGGTGCTTATGCTTTTAGAGAAGAAATCGTGCAAAATGAATTAGTTGCCGATTACTTAAAAAAATAATTTTAATATTATAAAATATATTGAAAGCTCTTTCAGAAATGAAAGAGCTTTTTTAGTTATGAAATTATTGGTTTTAAATAACTCTAATAATTGAACTATTTTTACACTACATTTGTAGCCACTAAACACGATTATGGGATTTTTTAGCAAATTATTTGGCAAAGAAGAAAAAGAAAGCTTAAACCAAGGATTATCAAAAACTAAAGAAAGTTTTTTTGGTAAACTGGCAAAAGCTATTGCGGGTAAAACATCCGTAGATGCTGATGTTTTAGATAATTTAGAAGAAGTTTTAATATCGGGTGATGTAGGTGTAAACACAACTTTAAAAATAATTAAACGCATTGAAGAGCGTGTTGCAAAAGATAAATACGTTAGTACTTCCGAATTAAACACCGTATTAAAACAAGAGGTTGCCAATTTATTAACCGAAAACAATTCAACAGATTCTACTTCATTTGAAATTCCAGCTGATAAACGCCCTTATGTAATTATGGTTGTTGGTGTTAATGGTGTTGGTAAAACAACAACCATTGGAAAATTAGCGCATCAATTTAAAAAAGCTGGCTATAGTGTTGTTTTAGGCGCTTCGGATACATTTAGAGCCGCTGCTGTAGAACAATTAACTATTTGGAGTCAGCGTGTTGGTGTTGATATTGTAAGCCAAGGCATGAATGCCGATCCTGCAAGTGTTGCCTTTGATACATTAAGTAGTGCAAAAGCAAAAAATGCAGATGTTGTTATTATTGACACGGCCGGGCGTTTGCACAATAAAATAAATTTAATGAATGAGCTCACCAAAATTAAAATGGTGATGAAAAAAGTAATTCCTGATGCACCTCATGATGTACTTTTAGTATTAGATGCTAGTACTGGACAAAATGCAATTGAACAATGCAGACAATTTACTGCTGCAACAGATGTAACTGCTTTAGCACTTACTAAATTAGATGGAACAGCAAAAGGCGGTGTTGTAATTGGAATTTCTGACGAATTTAAAATACCAGTAAAATATATTGGCGTAGGCGAAAAAATGGATGATCTACAAGTCTTTAATCGTACTGAATTTGTTGATAGTTTATTTAGTGTAGATTAGTTTTTTAATTGAAAACACATTCAATTATTTAATAATCTCTTCATGTTAAATAATTTTGTTATTCATGCCAAAATCTTATATTTGGTAATAAGGAATACTTAATCATTTATAACCCATATGACTAAATTTTTACTCATTATTATTTGTTTGCCGTTTCCGTTTTTAGCTTCAAATGGTGATGGTCCAATCGGGCCTCGCTCTGCGGCTCTAGGCCATGCTTCATCATGTTTGTTTGACGTGTGGAGTTCGCGTAACAATCAAGGGAGTTTAGGCTTTGTGAGACAGGCGGATGTTGGCGCATTTTATGAAAATCGTTTTTTTGTAAAAGAGTTATCTCAAAGTGGTTTCGCTGCCGTTGTTCCCATTAAAAAAGGAACTTTCAGTTTGGCTTATTCTTCACTAGGCTATAAATTATATCGCGAATCTCAGCTTACTTTAGGTTACGGAATGAAGCTAAGCGAAACTATTTCTTTAGGTATTGGACTTGATTATTTAAATACTAAAATTGGAGATATTTACGGCCAAGCAAATGCATTTACTGGTTCGCTGGGATTAAATATTAAATTGTTGCCCCAACTAACAATTGCAACTCACATTTATAATCCGTTTAGAGTTTCAATTACGAGTTATAATAATGAAAAAGTGCCAACCATTTTTAAATTTGGAGCTCAATATATTTTCTCTAAAAAAGTATTTTTAGTTGCTGAAGCAGAAAAAACTTCAGCACAAAAATTAAATGTAAAAGGGGGAATTGAATATAATCCGTCTTCGCTTGTTTATTTAAGAGTGGGTGGAGCAACCTATCCAACCCAAGCTTCGTTTGGAATTGGCGTTAATTATCAAGGATTGAAAATTGACATTAGCTCGATGTATCATTCTATTTTAGGATTATCTCCACAAATAGGATTGAGTTACGCCTTTGGAAAAAATTATTCAAAGCCAACTAGTCAACCACAAATTAATTAATAACGCTGAGTTTTATTAAAATTAAAAATTACATATTTATTTTTGTTGTTGGCTTATTGAGTTTAAATACTCACGCTCAAGTTGATAGTATTGTTCCAAAAAACAATGAGCAGGTTGACGAACAAATTAATCAAAATGTAGAATTGTTATCTGAGCAAATGCAATCGGAGGATGGTGATTTATCTAATCTTACAGAGATTTATACGTATTTAAAATCGCACCCACTAAATTTAAACAGAGCTAAAAAAGAGGAATTATTGGAAATGCAGTTGTTAACTGATATTCAAATTAATAATTTAATAAAACACCGCGAAAAAAATGGTTATTTAATGACTATCTATGAATTGCAGAGTATAGAAGGGTTTGATGTGGCAACTATTAAAAAAATTGTTCCATTTGTTTATGTGAGTAATAATTTTAATTCAACATTTTTTAGCGCCAAAGAAATGTTTAAAGATGGCAAGCACGAATTCGTTATAAGATTACAACGTGTAGTTGAAAAACAAGAGGGTTATTTTACACCAGATAGTTTAACCAAAGCAACTAAACCAAATTCTTATTATTTGGGTGATCCTAATCGGGTTTTTGCACGCTACCGTTTTCAATATAACAATGCGGTTAGTTTTGCTTTAAGTGGTGAGAAGGATGCTGGTGAGCAATTATTTAAAGGAACACAAAAACAAGGGTTTGATTTTTATAGTGGACATGTTGCTATAAAAAATATTAAGTTTGTAAAAACGCTTGTATTAGGAGATTATCAGGCAACATTTGGGCAAGGCTTAACACTTTGGCAAGGATTTGCATTTGGTAAATCAGCTTCACCAATGAATATTAAACGATACGGAATTGGAATAAAACCATATTACTCATTTGATGAAAATCGTTTTTTTAGAGGAGCGGCTGGTACATTTAAAGTGAAGAATTTTGAACTTACAGGATTAGCGTCTTATAAAAAAATTGATGCAAATGCAACGCTAACAGATACATTAGCTAATGGAGAAATTGATGTAGTAGGAGTAAGTAGTTTGGAGTTAAGTGGTTTGCATAATACGAACACTTTAATACAAGATAAAGGATCTATTACACAAACGATATTAGGTGGAAATGCAGCATATAATAAACGTAATTTACATATTGGTGCAACTGTACAAAACATGAATTTAAGTGCTGAGTTAATGAAAACTCCAAGTTTATATAATAAATTTGATTATCAAGGTAAACATAATTTTGTAGGTGGAGTTGATTATAGTTACGTATTTAGAAACGCTAATTTATTTGGAGAATATTCGATGAGTGTAAATGGAGGAAAAGCTTTTTGTCAAGGTTTAATTGTAGCGCTTGATCCAAAACTGACATTTATGGCTCATTATCGTAATTTTGAAAAAAACTTTCAAAATCTATACGGCAATGCCATTTCAGAAAATACACTTCCTCAAAATGAAAAAAGTATTTACATTGGAATGGAAGCTAAATTATTTAAATCAATCACGTTATCTTTATTTTTAGATCAATTTAAATTCGATTGGATAAGATCATCAGCAAGTTCACCCTCAAATGGAAGAGATCTATTTGCTCAATTAAATTATACGCCAACAAAAAAAATAGATATGTCGTTTCGATTTAGACATCGTACTAAATTTGAAAACAGTGTAGTAGATAATGCTTACGATTATTTGGTGCCTTATGTTCAATATAATTATCGATATAATTTATCAGCACAATTGTCGCCTGACATAAAAATTAAATCGAGGATTGAATATACTCATGTTGATAAAGCAACAGATCCGGATGAAGATGGTTTAGCTTTTGCTCAAGATATTATTTATAAAAAAGTTGGTAAACCAATTTCGATTACTGCACGCTATGCAGTGTTTGATACGAAGGGTTATGATAGCAGAGTGTATATTTATGAAAATGATGTCCTTTATGGATATTCAGTTCCTGCACTTTACTATAAAGGGCAGCGTGCTTATATTATGGTAAATTGGGACATTACTCGCAATTTTGAAATATGGGTTCGTGTAGCACAAAATATTTATGATAATCAAACTGTATTGCAAGCAGGTAGTTTAAATCAAATTAATGGAAATAAAAAAACCGAATTGAAATTGCAAGCGAGGTTGAAATTTTAGTTTTTTTTAAATTTTATCAAAAAAAAGTAACTCATTTTATTGTACCTTTCAAATGTTCTAAAACTAATCTTCCTATGAATACTTTATTCTTAAAAATAAAACAATACATTTTCATCTTATTGTTTATTTTCTGTTCTGTAAATAATTATGCTCAAAAAAAATATCCAAGTTTACTTTGGGAAATTACTGGAAATGGGTTAACGAAGCCATCCTATTTATATGGTACAATGCATGTAAGTAGTAAACTTGCATTTCATTTATCTGATTCTTTCTTTGTTGCTCTTTCAAGTGTAAATTCTGTTGGTTTAGAGTCGAACCCAGATCGATGGCTTATCAATATGAAAAATATTGGATTATTGGAACAATTTAATAATCCAAATACTTATGGAAATGCAAATTTTTATAAAGATGCTTTTAAAATGGAACCACCAAGCAATAAAAGATATATGGATATTATTGCAAATGACCCTGATATCATAAATAATTTACTGTATCGAAACAATAATAATAAAAATGATCATGAGGAATCAACCTATATAGATTTATATATTTATAAGGTTGGCTCTAAACTGAATAAAAAAATCGTGAGTCTTGAAGACTTTAATACTTCTTTAATAATGGCAACAAAATCCTCTGTTAAAGATCCCGATGAAGATTATGATGAAACAAGAGTTAAGTATGATTATTACAAAGTACAAGGTCAAATTGATGACTCCTATAGATTAGGAGATTTAGATGCTTTAGATAGTTTAACTCGCTTAATTCATTATACAAAGAATACTCAAAAATATTTAATTGATGATCGTAATATTATCTTAGCGCATAATATTGATTCTGTAAGTAAAACGGGTAGTATTTTTTCTGGCATTGGTGCTGCACATCTTCCTGGTGAGGCTGGAGTAATTGAATTACTCAGAAAAATGGGATATAAACTAAGACCTGTTTCTAACATCGCTACAAAAAAAGGGATTAAGCAAAAAGAGAAAATTGACGATATTGTAAAAAAACTTTCTGTAACAAAGCAATATGCTACTGATTCTTTGTTTACTTATGATTTATATGAAACACCAGTTAGTTTGGCAAATTTAAAAGGTTATTCTTTTTCTTTAACCACGGATATGACTAATGGATCCTATTATACAATATCTAGACAAACTACCTATGCTTCACTTTTCAATTATAATTCAGATAAAATGATTTTAAAAATTGATAGTTTGCTGTATGAAAGTATACCGGGTAAAATAATTTCTAAGAAAGAAATAATTACTTCAAATGGAATACGTGGCATTGATATTATAAATAAAACAAAAAGAAGCGACCTGCAACGATATCAAATTTATTTTACTGAAAATGAAATGATCATTTTTAAAATGAGTGGTAAAGGTGATTATATTAATGGAACTGAAGCTACACGTTTTTTTGAATCAATTAAATTTTCTCCAAAAAAAGCAGAGGCATTGCAAGTGTTTTCTCCCGCTACGAAAGGTTTCTCTGTCAATATTCCGTCTTGTTATAAATATATAAATAATAAAAAATCTGGATCTCAGGGTTTGGCAGAAGAACTATATACCCAAGATAAGAATACAGGTATTTGTTATGGTGTTATGAATTATTATTATCACGACTTTTATTATTTAGAAGAGGATACTTTTGAGTTAAATTTATTATGTAATAGTACGTTAAAAAACTTTGGTTATGAAGCTGACACTACTCGTGTATTAACTCGAGAACAAAATTTATCATGCATTAATTTTTCAGGGTTAAATAAAAAATTAAATAAAATCTTTTATGGTAAAATACTCATTAAAGGACCCCATTATTATTTAGCCTTTGCTTTAGTCGATAATATTCAAAGTAACAAAAAGCCAATTGATTTTTTTAATTCATTTAAAATAATAGATTTTAAATCTATCAATGAATTGAAGACAATAACTGACCATGATTATTCATTTACTGTAACAGATGAAATGGTGCCAGATGATAAAAATTTGTATGAAGAAGGAATGGCATCTTTTTATGCTGATATTGAAAATAAAAAAAACCGAAAGCTTATTAGTACTGCTTATAATTTTGAGTCTAAATCAAAGTCATATTATTCTCCATCTTCCGGAGAGCATATTAATATTGAATATGAAAAATATAATGATTATGATTATAGAGATTCAAAAACATTTTGGGACGATTTAAATAAATACTTAAAATCAAATTATACCTATATAATTTCCAATCCTGTTTATTCTAAGAAAGGCAAAACTGAAACTTATGAAATGGTATTGAAAGACACAGCAACTTCTAATATGATAAAAAGAAAATATATTTTAAAGGATGGTCTTTTGTTTTGTTTATCTGCAGTTTGCGATTCTTCAACGGGTACTACCGGTTGGGCCGATGGATTTTTGAAATCCTTTAAACATAAGGATACGTTATTATCTCGACCTATTTTTGAAAATAAAACAGCTTCTCTTTTTAAAGATTTAAATTCAAATGATACAACCACGAAATATGCTGCAAAGCAAACTTTGGAGAATAGTATAATTGACAAAAAATTCTCAAAGCAAGTAATTGAATTTATAAAATCACCAGATTTTTTGAAATTAAATGAGGA
>JAYVIS010000440.1:0-2205 GCA_043769975.1 Bacteroidota bacterium | reverse complement strand
AGCAAGAGCGAAAAAAGATGCTGAGAAAAAAGCAGATATTAAAACTATCATTAAATCAATGGACGATGTTAACTTTGACGAGAATATTGATGTTAAAATTAACTACTATGTGCAGTTAAAAAGCATGGTATACAATACAGGTAAGCCAGCATTACGTAAAGTTTAAAAGAATTCTTAAATTGGAAAAAGATATAGTAGAATCTAACCAATTAAACTTATTGCAGAGTCATATTATAGCTAAAAAAAACTATATTATGGCTTTGCAAAAAAGAATGATAACTGCTCGTGAAAAGTTTGCTACAAAGACTGAGTGTGAAAAGAATGAGGTAGATATATTACTATACGAAACGTCTCAAAAGTTAATTACAGAAAGGTTAAAGATTACAAAAATGGACTTTTATTTTGAGTCCAAAACAATTGAACATTTGAGTTCACAATCCCGATGAAAAAAGTATCTGTTTGCATATACCTAAACAAAGATTATGGTGGTACTATCTATTCATTTGAAAAGTGCGGATTTGATAGAATAAAAAAAGAATCTGATTTTGTAATAGAAGATACTCCTATAGAATATCTAAATGTAATTGATGGTATTGAAATTGAATTATTAGTGGCTTACACCAAAGACACCGATAATAGATTAATAGATTACTTCAACGCTATATCAGATAGAATGATAGAGGTCACAAACGATGATAAGTATAACGATGTTGTTAGTGATGCAATGGCATATAACAGGTTATTTTTAAAAGCAAACTGTGACTTTATATGCATTTTAAAGCCTTATGTTTTTTTAGCAAATAATTGGCTTGTAGAACTAATGTTTTACCATGAAACAATAAACAATAGTGGAGTTATAAGTATATGCTCTAAACTTTCCAATTTAGATTACTTACCACTACCTACAAAAGAAATTGAATCATTACAAAGGATATTTATACCAAAAGATAATTTAGTTAATCCAAACGGTATTTGTTTTTTCCTAAGACAACACTTGTTTCTAGTTGGAGCATTTGACGAAAGCGTTAAATTTATACAAGGTGATGAAATAAATCAATTTCAAATACGCTCAACAAATAATTGGCTTTATAATTACTATATACCAACTCAATCTTGTATTGTTATTCAGGCTCAAAATAACATTGATTATATGTACATTAGTGAAAGTAAACAGAATATAGAGCGTACAATTAACGATATGAAAAAGGCTAAAAACTATTATATACCACTTAATATTTCCTAAAAAAAATAATTCAAAAAAACATTTTGTACAGACTTGTACATTTAAACTATTTGTATTTATAGGCACTATTAAACATAGTGCTTTTTTTGTACAAAAAATACTGCTTTATAGTAACATTTTATCTTTTTAAGTTTGTGCGTAATTAACAATATTCATTAACATAAAATCTTAAAAAAATGTTTACAACAGAAAGTTTAAAAAAAGCAGGAGTTACGTTTGTAGTTGTTTTGACTGCGTTAGCGTTTCACCAATTAGTTGTTGCTCCACGTTTGGCTAAAAAGCCTCTTGTTGCTAGCAAATAACTATATAGAGAGAAACCAAATACTTTTCTTTAATATGTTTGCTATTTACTTTATGTAATATGTGCAACAAAGTATTAAAAGTTGGAAACAACAAGTATTAAAAAAACCAATTAAATAAATTATTAACAAACAAATTTAACTTCATTAAAAATGAACAAAAACGAAAAAGAATTGCTTAACGCAATTAACGGAACAGAGCGTATGTCTGGAATGGATTCTTACGACAACGCTGATGATATGTCTTTTTTCGACGATGCTGATAGCTTCGACGGAGATGATATGTCTTATGCTGATGGCGATGATATGTCTTATGCTTCGGGCTCACGCTCTCAAGCTGTATCTGACCCTTATGTTATTCAGTATAACAACACAGGTGTAGTACCTTATACTGCTATCCTTTTTGGATATAATGATTATTTCAATCAACCAAACTTTGGTAACAATGCATTGGTTATTATCACTAACCTACAAACAGGTTCTGTTTTAGGTTATGGTCGTATGATTGCACAATCAAACAACAAATTCTTCAAAATTGGTAAATGGAGATTTCAATGTTCAACACCAGCGCAGTTACAAATTACATTAAACATCAATCACGTTGATGCGAATGGTAAAACGTACACTACACCGTTGAACTTAAGTATCATGCGTGATGCTTAC
>JAYVIS010000439.1:0-3551 GCA_043769975.1 Bacteroidota bacterium | reverse complement strand
TGTGAAAGTATAAACCCAGTAACTAAGGTTTCGTTATTGTGTTCTATAATTGCTTCGTGAAAATGTGATACAGCAAATAACTCCGCATGAACCTGATTTACTGGATTAAAGTAATAATCAAAACTAAATACACTACCAATAGAATCGTATTTTAATAATAGCGTAAAACTATTAAAAAAATCAAACGTTTTAGGTTTCGCAAGTCTATGGCTTATTTTTAATTGCATGGTTAAATATAATAAATTATTTTACGACCTTTGTTAATAATTACTAATTCATCTAAAGATAAATCGTTATTTTCAATCATTTCATCAATGTTTGCGTCATTAATATCTAAACCGTAATATTTATTCGTAAGCAAAACAATATTCGTATCTTCTGTTAATATTACCGAACGTTCTTTTTTTGCCGAAATAGTTTCTAAAAATAAATAAGAAGTTGTTGAATTAATTAAATCGTTTAACGAAGAAACTAAATTAAAATCAGGAACATAACTTTCAGGCGAAGCACCGTTATAAGATTGCAAAGAATCTAAATCAGTTAACAAATCATTGTAAGCTGTTTGAATAGTTTGCAGCGCTTTCGCAACCTTTTTATTATTACTAAAATCGTTTCCGTTGGGAGTGGTAACAACTAAACACATTGAAGATATTAACGCTGAACCTAATGTTTCGTAAGTTTTTTTTGATGCTGGGTTTAATAAATTTACAACCGTTGTTCTTAGTGAAACAAATTGGTTTGTTAAAGCATTTAATCTTGTTGTTACCGTTGCTGTGAATTTTGCTGGAGCTGTAATTAAAGAAATTGAAGCTCTCATTGCTAATTGTGCAGAAGATGCCGAAGTGTCAATAGCTGTATTTGCAGCATTAAACAAATTATTAAACTCTTGAAATTCTTCAGGTAACTTAATTATTTTAACACAAGAATTAAAAGTTTTATTATTATTATCTTCAACAATATTAGCTGTTTCTTGCGTCATTAATTGTAAAACCAATTCAGCATCTTCGTCAAAAACTAATTTATTTGTGATAATAGAATCAAATGCTGTGGTGCTTGTTTTAGGGTTGTCATCTATAATTGTTTCAACTATTGGAATAGTGAATTTACTTATATTGTACACCGTATTGTCTTGATTTAACGAAAGTGGTTGTACATATAACCTACCATAAAAAGGATGCGTTAAAGTCCAGTATTTGTTATTGTCGCACGAGTTATAAAATTGCTGAGCAGCGTCTAAATGGTTTTCGCCTTGAAAATGAATTTCTAAATTATAACGATTTCCTTTTGGTTTTCTTCTGTCAACTAATGTACCAGCTAATTCAACAAATTCAAATTCAGAAACATTAAATTCCTTTGAACGTGAAGCGTTTATCCATGACGGTTTATATTGCTCTCCGTCACCTGTTATAATTATTAAATCATCTTTTATTTTTTCTAACCAACTCATTATTTAATATATTTTAAAAATTGTTTTTGTGCTTGTGCAATATAAAAAGAATCCATTTTAGAACCACTCTCAAAGCTTGCTCGCTTCATAAAATTAGTTGCCTTTACAGAAATCGCTCTTCCTTTTTTAACGTTATAAATTGGAGTTCTTGAAACTTCAATTCCGAAACGTCCTTTCCTTATACCGTTAATTAAACTTAGTGTACGAGAACCGCCTTTACCTTTGCCGCCTAAAACAAAAGCGTCTTTACCAAATTTTGTTTCAGCATAAATTGCAGCCCTTATAAATTGTTGCTTTAAAGATAAACCGCTTATTCTATTACCTTGATTATTTTTGCCAAACGAAGATGTTTTTACAAATGTTTTACCTTTTAAATTATTTAAACGTAAATTTTGCCTCACCATTTTGTTTCCAACCCTTCCTCCTTTCTGTGCAATAAATGATTTCTTTTTTATTTCACCACCTTTTTCTTGCTGTTCCAAATCTTTAACAGCATAATTTTTTCCAACTAAATTGTTTTCAAAAAAACCGACAACCGCTTTCATAGACTTAGTGTCGAAACCGTTAGCTTTTTCAACCTTGCTGTTTGCTTTAAAAAAATTCGGTTGACGTTTTTTAAATTCCTTTGCCGTTTTTGGCATTGTGTTTTTCTTTACATCAAAGGCAGCATTGTTCAGCGTTTCCCTTATTGCTACTGGTAACGCTGAACGGTGTAGTTTTTCCAATCTATTTGTTTGGTTAACCACAGCATTGCTATTGATGTTTAATTTCATTTTATTGGTTTACATATTCAACTAATAATTGAGCTGTATGAACAGAACAAGTTTGTGAAGCATTTAAATCAAGATATATACCAATTGTATCACCAGCTGCACAAAGCAAAATTGAAGAACCGTTATATCTATAATCAGTTCCTCCTGACCACCCAGTTTTTAAAGGCTCTAAACCAACTTCAGCAACTCCGTTTTTATAACAGTTAATCATTAAATCACAAGTTGCTGGAACGTATGCGTAACCTTGAACACTTACTTTATAATAACCAGCCTTTGGACAAGTATATAAACCAGTTGTTATATTATGGTCGTTATTAACGTCAATGTATTCGTTAATATGTTTAATTATAAGTGAAGCTCCTGTTCCAACTGTTCCGCCTGTTCTTAATACTACAATTGCTTTCGGTATAACAACTGGTGTGACAACTGGTGTGATTTTATAGTTAGCTAAAACCCAATTTAAGTTCGGTTTATCTACTACTACTTCGGCGAAATCGCCAGGAGAAACAAGTGTTATATCACCTGAATGCATAACAGTATTAGTTCCATTACCTTCAATTAAAACTTCGTAATTTCCATTATTATAAATAATAAAAGAATCACCATCTTGCATTGTTGAAATGGCTGGAAGCGTAATTGTTCTATCAGCTGCGGTTACTTCTAAATATATAATTTTTCTAACATTAGCAACTGTTAAAACTAAATTTACAGATGTTATAATAACTCCATTGGAGCGCTTTGCTAAACTTAAAATAGCATCTACATACTGGTAACCGTTTGTGACGTTATCAGGTAAACCGTTTGGAGTTATACCAGCTAAAGAAAGTAACTTTCTAAACGTTTGGTGATAGTCAGCATACGTTACCCTATCAACTGGTGTTCCATTACCTGAACCGTTATCGTCCTTAATATCTTTCCAAGGGTAATCAGCTGAAACTGGTTCTGCATTTATTAAATTTTCTAAACCTTTTGACATAATTTTTTTATATATAGTTGATGTATAAATATCCAACTGTTTGGACTTGTTTTATTTTTAAAATTAATTCTCTAAATTCGTTTCTCCTAACTAAAGGAATATTTGCGTTTGTAATTAAACCTAAAGATACAACGCCACCGATAAAAAAAGCGCATTTAAAATTTCCTCCTAAGTTAAAATTAATATCCCCAAGAGGGTCTATTTTGTTAACAATTTTATTGTAATAAACTATTCCGTGAGTAGCTATTCCGTGATTTACTTGACCGTGTTGAAACGTATCAGAAACTGGTTGTGGAACTGCTTCAGGTATATTTTCATATACATAAACATTAAAACCAGCTAACTGAAGTTCACG
>JAYVIS010000438.1:0-2456 GCA_043769975.1 Bacteroidota bacterium | reverse complement strand
GATATAAAATTGGAGCGGGTGATGTAATGTGTATGACTGTTAAAGCACCCCACCTCCAAACGTTATCTGCTTCTGAGCAATTTTTTACTCATATGTGGATTGCACTTTTAGGAGGCATTATTTTAGCCTTCCCATACGTACTTTATGAGATTTGGAAATTTATTAAACCAGCTCTTAAATCAACCGAATCTACTCCAGCAAAATGGTTTGTAATTGTGGCTTCTATTTTATTTTTGATTGGAATTTTCTTCGGCTATTTTTTATTATTCCCAATGTCATACAATTTCCTAATCAATTATCAATTATCGGATAGCGGTATTGTACAAACTAATAATACCCTAGACGATTATATATCTTTAATTTCAACAATGGTATTAGTTTCAGGCATTGTATTTGAACTTCCCGTAATGGTTTATTTTTTAACGCGTTTAGGAATTTTGACACCTTCATTTATGCGTAAATATCGTAAGTATGCTGTTGTTATTATTTTAATTGCAGCGGCAATCATTACGCCATCTCCAGATGTCACTTCGCAAATGGTTGTTGCAATTCCAATGTACTTACTTTATGAAATCAGTATTTTTGTAAGTGCTTACGTTATTAAAAAACATAATTTAAATTAATATGTCCAATCAAGTAGAAGAGTTTAATAGCTACCGTTCAAAAATGAATGAAGTTATTTTAGGAAAAGATAATTTAGTGATTAAACGATTATTTAATTTAGATACTCAAACCTATTCTGAAGGCGCTTTAAATGTTAAAACAAAAGAGATGCTCGGCTTAGTAGCTAGTATGGTTTTACGTTGTGATGATTGCATTAAATACCATTTATTAAAATGCCATGAGCAAGGCTGCAGTACTGAAGAAGTATACGAAATTTTTGCGGTAGCAAACATCGTTGGTGGAACTATAGTAATACCACATACTCGCCGTGGCGCAGAGTTTTGGGAAGAATTAAAAAAATAACCTACTAACTAAAAAAGTGAAGAATAATACTATCTAACGCTTTTTTAATTAATAGTGATGCCAACATTTGTGCTATTAGCACTTAAATCAGGAGGAGTTGGTTTTGTGTTAAATTTACACCTATTATTATCAGGCATCCTGTCAATTAATTTATTATATGGATCTAAGCCTGCGGAAACTGGTTCCTTATCTACTATAAATTCAAACGTTTTAATAGACTTATCTATTTTTACTTTTTTAAATAAAAGCTCTTTATCTACTTTTTTGCCATTTTTTTCTTCTTGTGTAAAAATGCCAATATCCATCCAATCATTTACAGGTACAGCTTTACTTTTGCCTAAGCTGTCTGCTTTAAATTTAGAGGAACCAACAGTTAAGCTTACTTTATATTTTCCATCAGGTTGTTTAATTGATTTTAATTCTTTCACGTAGTTTTCGTAAATCGTAATATCTTCAAACAAATCTTTTATTACATATTGCATACTATCGGGAGCAGATAATTTCATATTAGCAACAAATGCTTTAGAAGTGGTATAAGGCGCACTTTGAAAGCCAACTTGTTTAATGTATCTTTTTAAAGCTGAGTTTACCGAATCTTCTCCAATATAATCTCTTAGCGCATACATTACTAAACACCCTTTATTGTAATGTATGTATTGTTGATTTTCGGCATACATAATTGGCAATTCTTTTTTGCTTTCAGTGGCCCTGCCTGTTAAATAACTATTTAGGGAGCTTTTTAAAAATTTATGCATAGCCTCTTTACCGTACTCTTTTTCCATTACCATAATAGCACTGTATTCAGCTAATGATTCGCTCATTAAGGTTGCTCCTTGTACATCGGCGCCAATAACTTGATGCGCCCACCATTGATGCGCTACTTCATGTGCGGTAACATAAAAAGGATAATCAATACTTAAAGGATCTTTTTCATCTACATTGGCTATAAATCCGATACTTTCCGAGAATGGAATTGTATTAGGAAACGATTGAGCAAACGTAGCGTAACGCGGAAATTCAATGATTCGAACCTGCTTATGTTGGTATGGACTAAAGTTTTTTTCATAATATGATAAGGATTGCTTGATGGATTTTACCATTCTATCAATGTTATAGGTATGACCTTTATGGTAATAAATCTCAATATTAATGCCTTTATATTTGTCTTTTTTAACTTCGTAACGTGCCGAAAGAAAAGAGTAAAAATTTAAAATAGGGCAATCCATTTTATAATGAAAGTATTTTCTATCACCCTTTGTATATTCTTTTATAAGGTATCCTGGGGCTATTGCAATTTGATCGTTTACGGTACTAACAATACACTCAAAATTAATCCAATCTGCATCTTTACTTATATATGTATTAGCATAGGCAGCAGTATCATTAATATTTGCCATTCGTGGCTTATCTTTCAAGCTGTATTTTTTGCGAGCTTCGTTTTCTCCTAACTCATACGATTCGTTGTAGCCAATGCTTGGTAATAAGCTGTT
>JAYVIS010000437.1:0-4788 GCA_043769975.1 Bacteroidota bacterium | reverse complement strand
GAAGTTTTTAGTTTATTTTTTTTAGCTTCTTTTCTACTTTGTGAATATGAAATAGTAGCGAAAAATAATAGAAAAATTAGTAAGGAGATAATTTTCATAGATAGTTAGTTTGAAATAATAAATTTGCCTTTAAACAATTCAGTTTGATTAGATAATAAAATAGAATAAAAATATAAACCTGATGGAAAATTTAATTCAGCAATTTCAACCTTATTTTCATGAACTTTTGATTCAGTTGTTTGTATTTTATTTCCAATTATATCATATAGTTCAATTACACATTTACCATCTTTAATGTTATTTTTAAATTTAATATTTAAAGTATTAATTACTGGAATTGGATATATAACTATATTGTCGTCTTCCAATTCATTTATATTAACAATTTCAGCGCCTATATAGTATAAATGATGAGCATAAATTTCAATATCACTTAGGTTTCTTTTGTCTTCCCAAATATAAATTGCTCCGCCAGTACCATCAGTTGATAATGTTACAGCAATTTGATCATCAGCGGCATTTGAAACTATTACCCCACCCGTTGGCCATTGGATTGCACCTAATGAATTTAATTTTTGTGATTTAATATCCCACCCTGTAGATGTTGAATCTTGCCAAGCCACTATCGCTCCACCTAACCCATCTCTGATGCTATTAGGATTAATTGATTTTAAACCAGAAGATAGTTGAATACCATCAATTGGTAGTTGAATTAAACCTGCTAAATCAATTAGTTGAGAATATATTTGAGTACTTGTCGTTCTATCATCTTTCCAGCTTAATATTACTCCAGCAGTTCCTAAATATTTCATATCCAAAGCACTTTGATTATTTGTAGCAGCACAAATTACTACTCCATTTGCTGTCCATTGTGGTGCCCCTGACGAGTTAATGCGTTGTGCATATATGTCATAGTTTAAGGCATTTCGTTTATCTACCCATCCAATTATTGCTCCATTACTTCCATCGGGTTCTATACGAGGATTACTTTGAGTGTTTACAGCATTGCAAATAATTATTCCATTCGCCGCCCAACCTATACTACCAGCAGCGTTTATTTGTTGAGCATAAATATCATAATCCACATTCGAACGCTTATCTTGCCAAGTAATAATTGCACCACCTAAACCATCAATATCTAAAGTAGGGTTTTGTTGCTGGTTAGGCGCGTTGCAAATAGAAACTCCATTTGCTAACCATTGAACAACTCCAGCCGATGAAATTCTTTGAGCATAAACGTCAAAATAAAAACTGGCAGAATCTTCCCAAACGATAATAGCCCCGCCAGCATTATCACTAATAATTTTCGGGTTTTTCTGATTTGTAGATCTGTTGCATACTAATAATCCATTAGTTCCCCATAGTATATTACCTGAAGAATCTACTTTTTGAGCGTAGATATCATAATTTCCAGATCTGCCGTCCTCCCATGCAATGATTGAGCTACCATCAATTCCGCCTGAAGTTATGTTATTTGATTTTTGTATTCCTAATTCAGTGCAAATGGCAATCCCATTTGTTGACCATTTGGCTAATCCATTAGATTTAATTCGTTGAGCATATATGTCAGTTGAAGAGATAAGATTATTTCTATTATCATCCCATGCAATAACACAACCTTTTTTTGTATCTGAAACAGTATGAATGTTTTGTTGTGATTTGGGCTGGATGATTACAGCTGTGTTATAGGTAGGGTTAGGGTTCCATTGTGAAAAAAATGGAAGTGATAAACAGCAAAAAATGAGTGTTGTTAAGAATATGTTTTTCTTCATATTGTAAATTTAATAATTATTTAACATTAAATTGTATTGATTTAATTTTTTTTCATTTCTTGATTAATAATTTTAATGACTAAAAAGTAATAAAACTTGTAAATTGTATTATGTTTGTAATATAATCTAAATTTAAAAATAAACTATACATTTATTTAATCATGAAAGAAATAAAATTAATTACATTATTTTTTTTCACAATATGCTTACTTACTTTTTGTAAAAAAGAAGCTGGTCCTGGTGGAAAAGCAAATATTAAAGGTAAGATTTATGTGAAAAATTATGACCCATCTTTTACGATTTTATTAAGTGAATATTATGAGCAAGGCGAAAACGTATATATTACCTATGGCAATGAAACTACAGTTGGAGATAATGTAAAAACATCCTATGATGGATCTTTTATTTTTCCTTATATGAGAGTTGGAAAATATAAGATTTGGGCAATCTCAAAAGACAATACATCGATTGACCCTTCTGCAACAAAGGCAGTTATTCAAGAAATTGAAATAAAAGAAAGAAAGGGAGATGTTACCATTCCAGATATTGTGATTTTAAAATAATCAACTTTTTTTGAAAACCTTTATTTTAAAAATATTATTTTTTGTTGTGTTTTTTTACGCATCAAATGCCTATTCACAAAAAGTATTTAAAGATGCGGGTATGTGGAACACGCTTTCTTTTAAGCATAAAATAAATAAAAAATTCGACCTTTTGATTACCGAGGAATTTAGATTAAAAGAAAATTTTTCTCAGGTTAATTTAACGTATACGGAATTAGGCTTAGAATACTCATACAATAAAAATATTAAGACATCTGTTACGTATCGTACAATTCAAAAATTTCAATATGATAATCCTTTGAGCTATAGAAATAGAGTTCAATGGGACATTGGTTTAAAAAAAAGTTATGGGAAATTTGGAATTAATTATCGTCATCGCTTACAATTAGAAGTTAAAGATTATAACACTAGTGAAAATGGACATTATAGAGAATGGTTTTCACGCCATAAAATTGGCATAAAGTATGAAATAAATAATAAATGGTCTATTGCCCTTTCTGGTGAATATCGTATGCAATTGAGTGACCCTAGAAGTCCAGAATATAATTTAGGATTTCATCGTCAACGATATCAAGCTGGATTCACTTATAAAATAAATTCTAAACAAGATTTTGGGATCTATTATTTGTACCAAAACGAATTCACTATTAAAAATTTAACAGATATTTACATTTTAGGCATAGAATATTCAATAGATTTTTAAATATTCTATTAACTTTGCAAACATTGAAAGATAAATTTAAATATTATATATTGCCTATTTTACTTGTTTGTTGTGTATTTTCACTAACACTTCAATCATCTGTAATTAATCTTTGTAAAGAGAATAAAACATTTTTAAAAAGTCAAAATCAGCAAAATACTGCTGCTGAGGAAGAAGAAGAATCTCATGATGATAACGAGTCTTTAAAAGAGGTTAAATATATTAATGAAGATTATTTTTCTTTTTCAATTCAAAACAGTATTGATTTCGATTGGAATAATTTGAATTTAAATTATTCCTCTTGTACAATAAAAACAACAATACCTCCTCCAAAAATAAATTAGTCTAATCAATTCACCTGTATAATTTTATTTTATACAGATTTAATTTATTTACAATTAATTTATTATTCAAAATTTATGTTTCAAAAAAATGTATTTGCCGATATTAAGGCAGGACTAGTTGTGTTTTTGGTTGCCTTGCCACTTTGTTTAGGAATTGCAATGGCTTGCAAACTTCCTTTGTTTTCTGGTATAATAGCTGGTGTTGTAGGTGGTATTTTAGTTACCGTTTTTAGTGGATCCAAATTTAGCGTATCGGGTCCAGCTGCTGGTTTAACCGCTATAGTTTTAGCTTCAATTAGTCAGTTAGGAAGTTATGAAGCCTTTTTGGCTGCGGTAGTTTTTGCTGGTGTT
This sequence comes from Bacteroidota bacterium, assembly GCA_043769975.1. GTDB lineage: Bacteria > Bacteroidota > Bacteroidia > B-17B0 > Aurantibacillaceae > UBA4416. The sequence continues at coordinate 1,055 of JAYVIS010000437.1, read as the reverse complement.
TTTCAATTAATTTTAGGAATATTAAAAGCTGGTAGCATAGGAAATTACATTCCAAATGCGGTTATCAAAGGTATGTTAGCTGGCATTGGAATTATTTTAATTATAAAACAAATCCCTCACTTATTTGGATATGATAAAGATCCAGAAGGTGATGAGCAATTTATTCAGTTAGACGGAGAAAATTCTTTTACAGAGTTAATTCATATGGTAAATTTCATTACACCAGGCGCTTTAATTATTGGACTGGTTTCTTTTGTGGTTTTAATAATCGCAGAAAAACCGTTTTATAAAAAAGATAAAATATTGTCGAATTTTCCTGGACCACTTTTAGCAGTTGTTTTTGGTATATTATTAACAATCTCTTTTAAAAGCAGTTCGTTTTTAGGTGTTGATTCACAACATTTAGTAAACCTTCCTTCAATATCTAATTTATCAGACTTGAAAGCCAATTTGACTTTTCCAAATTTTAGTTTTGCAAATACAAGCACATTTTGGATGATTGTAATAACTTTAGGAGTCGTAGCTAGTTTAGAGACTTTGCTAGGTATTGAAGCTATAGATAAACTTGATCCTGAAAAAAATGAGTCAAATACAAATAAAGAATTACTAGCTCAAGGTATTGGTAATATTGCATGTGGTTTTATTGGTGGCTTACCAGTTACATCTGTTATTGTAAGGAGTTCGGCAAATATAAACGCTGGTGCTAAATCTAAATTTGCATCTATTTTCCATTCTGTTTTATTATTAGTGAGTGTTTTATTATTGCCAAATGTGTTAGCATTAATTCCAAATGCTTGTTTGGCCGCAATTTTAATTATGACAGGTTTTAAATTAACTAAACTCGCTATTTTTAAAGAACAATGGAAGTTTGGGTATGAGCAATTTATTCCATTTGTTATCACTATTGGCGTGATGCTTGTCACTGATTTATTGAAAGGTGTTTGTGCTGGAGTTATTGTATCTATTATTTTTATTATTCGCGATAATATAAAGTCTTCATTTGAAGCGAGTAGTGATGTTATGGATGAACAGCTGTATTATTTAATAAAACTGCC
>JAYVIS010000436.1:0-2617 GCA_043769975.1 Bacteroidota bacterium | reverse complement strand
CAAATAATGCCGCTTTGTTTAAATAACGTGCGGTGTCGTAATTTAATGTAGTTGAACTGTATTTTGTAAAGTTGACGCCAATATTAAATATGTGGTTTTTGTAACTATAAATGTTATCACTTTCTGCAATAATTGTTTTTACTGCACTTTTGCTAAATATTTGAGCAAGACTATCTGTATAGTTAAGTTTATCGTTAAAGTAAGCTAAGCGTATTGTGGCATTTAGTTTTCTTTTTGTGTAATTCCAATCAGCACTTAGTTTTAAATTTTCATCGAGCTGACTTTGTTTACTTATTCCATTTGTGTAGGATGGTAAATTTCTATCGGCAGCAGTATACCACATTCTCATATTTAATTTTTGAAAAGGAGTTACTAAAAAATTAAATTCTTGTAATAATCCTTTTGCTATATAGTTGGCATGAGTCATTTGCTTGTTTGGATTTTCTTTATCAGATGTATCTTTATAGGTATAATTGTTTGTACTATTATTTAAATATAATTTAGTGTTCGAAATTATTTTTTTGTAACTTAATAAAACACCTGTATTTATTTTTTTTGTATCAAAACTACCAACACTCATTTGTAATTTTGTTTTAAAGCCCTGATTAAACGATGCTTTATTTTGCAAATGTATGCTGCCGCCAATAGCGCCACTTCCCCACATAGCGCTTCCTCCACCGTATTCTATATTTACATTATCAAAAAATGTAGTTGGTATAACACTTAAATCTGTTTGGCCAAGCATGGCATTTTGTATATTTAATCCATTCCAAAGTAATGCGGTGTGGTTGGCATTACCACCGCGCATACTTGTTGTTGCAATGTTGCCATTACCATAGGATTTTATATGAATGGTTGATTGGCTTGATAATAATTCGGATAAAGAGCTTGTATTATATCTTGCTAATGTTGCGCTATCAATGGATATTATTTTTTTTGAAGATTCAAATTGTACTTGTTTTGTTTCAGTAATAATGACCTCTTGTAATTGATGATGATTGGTGTCTTTTATTTGAGAATATAGTGAGGTGGAGTACGTTAGTAAACACATCATCACACAAACATGTATGCTTGAAAATTTGAATAGATATGTTTGTAATTTCCGCACGTTTTTTACCAATAAATAAATGCCTTATGGGAAAAAAATAAAAACAGCAAATTGCCTAAACATACTGTTTTTGTTAGCTTCTGTTTCCCCGAAAGCTTCAAAATGCATATTGGCAGGTCTTCTGACTCGTCTTGATTTTTAAAGCCTTCCCAATTATCAATAGATAAAAAGTGGCATCTTTTAAAAACTGTTTTAAAGACTTACAGCAGCGGGCACTGTTCATGAATTACACATGATTCCCTATTAATTTTTTGATAGTGTTTAAAATATCTAAAAACCAAATTGCGGGGTAAAGGTAATAATAAAAACTAAAAAAGCACATTTATTTAAAATGTGCTTTTTTAGTTTTTAAATAAGTAATTGTTATGTGCCAGCTAAAATATCCCAGCTTACATTTTCAGGATGTTCTTCTGGTTTAATACTTAGCACAGGTACTTTTGAATGATGAATAACTTGTAAAGCATAGGCTCCTAAAAAGAACCCACTTAACTCAGCATCTTGATCGGTCATAATTGAAATTAAATCACCTTCAATTTTTTCGCAATAGGTAACAGTTGCTACAGCTCTGTTTTTAACGTTTTCAATTAATTCAATAGTACATGCTACGCCTTTATCTTTTGCTGCAACGGCAACTTGGTGCAACATCACTTCCATAGCTGGTTTCCTACTTACTTCATCATCTGCTAATAAACCAACGGCATAAACATGAGAAGTGAATTGTTTTGCTAGTTCTAGAGTTAAAACTACTTTATGTCGTGTATGTTCTGATGTATCAATAGGCAATACAATTTTATGATACCCAAAAGAATCAGCATGTGAACTCATTGTTAAAACAGGGCAAGGGCTTTTTGTAATAACCTTTAAGGCATTACTGCCAATTGTTAAATCTTCCCATGAGCTATAACCGTGTGTTCCCATTACTATTAAGTCGGCTTCAATTTCTTTTGCAAATTTTATAATTTCACCTGTTGGGTTTCCTGTATTAACCACAGTTGTAACTTTAACGCCGTAATCATTTTTAATAGTTGCGGCTAATTCGTTTAATTTTGCAGTTACTGCATCTGATGCTTTTTCTATGTTTTCAATAGTAATGCTTGGTGTAAATACATTAAATTTTTCCCAATGCTTAGTTATGATATGTACTAAGTAAATTTCGCCTTTGGTATATTGAGCTAAAAATGCACCATGCTTAATTGCTAAGTAAGATGTTTCTGAAAAATCAGTAGTGATAATGATTTTGTTAGTTTTTAAGTGTATCATAGATTTTGTGTTTGTTTTAGTATTGTAAATTTAATAATTTTTTTAAATTAACCTAATTCATTATTTAATGACTAATGTGTTCTACTTCTTTAGGGTTGTGTTTGTGCTTAAAAAATATGGCAAATAACACAGCTACAATTAGTGCATATGCCGCAAACGTTAGCCATATACCTTGCCAGTTCTTATCACTTTCGCCTACAATAAAATAATGATCTATGACGTAACCACTTATTTTACTACCGAGGTAGG
>JAYVIS010000435.1:0-8377 GCA_043769975.1 Bacteroidota bacterium | reverse complement strand
CCCGAACATATTAATTATGTTGAAAATTTAACTCCTGAAATTTATTATAGCTATCAAAAAAATGAATTAACAACTCAAGCAAATTTACAAACACAAAGCCGTTATAACAAAATCAGAAGTTTACCAACTCAAGAAGTTTAATATAGTATAAACCATAAACCTATAATTATGGAACGCCCTAGACCTAGAAAAAGAGTATTTAAAAAATTAACCATTAGACTTAGTTTATTTGAGTTTAGAAGTGCCGACGAATTGCGAAATGAAATGTGTACTAAAACATTAAGTAAAGCAATTATTAAAGCAAGTTGTAATTACATAAAGCTAAAACTAATTATAAACGATTTACAAAACCAAATTGATATACTAAATTATGAAAAAAGCAGGCAGTAAACCGAAATTAAAAAAAATAAAATTTTGCGTTGTTCATTTAAAATTTATTGAAGCTAATGACATAAAAAATTTAGAAGTAATAAAAAAATTAACAGGCACAAACGTTGCAACAAAAGCCGTAAACGAAGCCTTGTTAAACTATCCTATGTATGTAAAAAAATCCGATGCACTTAATGATGAATTAATGAAAGTGAACAGAGATTTTGAACAGCAACAAATAAAACTTGAAACCGTAAAGAGAGCCTTTGCAATTATTAATGATTTAAAATAAACCTATGAAAGTTAAAATAAAAATACAACCGAAAGTGTATGTAGAATTAATTATTTACATATCAAATCTAAACCTTGATAGATTTATTGATATAAATATCATTGACCAAATTAATATACGTGAAATGTATATTGATGCACTTGTTAAACATGGTAAGTGTAGGTATGATAAAGATTACACAGCATCAATAAAAACCAAAATTATTAATTTAGAAATTAATCGTTTTGGTACTTTGAATAAAGTTCTTTGTCAATTTAATTTAGAACAAAAGGAAAATTATGAAGTCAATTTATTACGCATGATTTATAATCAATGCTTACCACAAATAAAAAATCAATTAGTATTAAGCCAAAATTTAATAAGCTAAATTATGGAAACAAAAAAAATTGATATTAATATACATAGGGTAGAATTAATTAAGTTTAGGGATGGCAAACAAAAACCAAAAGAGATAACAACATTTTCAGACGAACATCAAGCAAAAATAAATTTTAAAAAATTTGCAAGGATAGAGTTTAATCATTTAGTAACTTTTTGGGCGTTTAGTTCAACAACTGTTTATTCAAGCATTAATTTATATATAAACGATAAATTAGACAGTACAATTATTTTAACGGCTGGCGTAATATGAATTTACTAAAAGAATTTATACACGCCAAAAAAAACGATGGTATTTTAATTTATGACTATAAAAATAAAATGTTTGTTTCTGTTTGTTACCCAGTAAAGGAATTTGGTAAACATATACGAATTGTAAAATCATTTAAAAAAATTGTATATTTGTAATAACAAAAATTATATGTTATGGCTAGAATTTCGGGACTATCATTTGAAAAATATTCAAACGGTTCAATACGCAAAGTTACATTTGACTATAAAAAACATGGAGAACTTTTAAAGCCTTTATTAGAAAATATGGGAGTTGTTGAAAAAGATAACTTTGATGTAGAATTTGAAAAAGGATATACAACAGAAGAAGCAATTAAAGAAACGCAAAAAAGAATACGAAAATGGTTCAAGTAGTTTGGCGTGAAAATGTTTTAATTTTTATTGAAGGTTTAGCATTTAAACTTTACAAAAAAAAATATTTTAGTTATATTGATGTTGCAAATAAATATGTAGCATATATTTATAATTACGTTAATGAAAATATTTCTTTTTTAAAACACAACCAAACAAAGCCACAGCATAAAAAATATGGTGCATATTATATAATCATTATAACAAATAAACGAACGGCTTGGCACGTTTATTTTGACAAAAAAGATAACAAGTATATTATAAATAAACTTTTAAATAATCATTTACCAACAGCAAAATTTTTAAACGAATTATAAAATAAATTCTTATTCCTATACAGTAAGGCAAACTTAAAAAAAATGAAATTAAGACAGCCATACAAAGACATCAATCACACGTTAAAATGTTTAAAGAAACAAGTAAAGGACGGTTTACCGTATGCACTAAATAAGTGTCCTAAATTTGATACAGCCGAAGATTTATTCTATTGGTTAAAGCAACGTACAACTTATCAAAACGACCCTAAGGGCGTTGAACTAATACAAACGTTACCAACGTTGTTAGATAATAATTGGCACGGCAAAAGTGGACACGGTGATTGTGATTGTTTTACAACATCTGCACTAACATTATTAGTTGCTAATGGTTTTAAAAACTTATATGTTGTATTAGTTGGGCGTAACCGTTACACACCTGTACATATTTATTGTGGTTTAATAGATGCAAATGGCGTATTTAAAGTATTAGATTTAACAAATCAGCGTTTTGATGTTGAACGTCCTTATCCATATACTCAAAATTTAAAATTCACTTATTAACATTTAGTACTAAAATTTTCGGGATCTGAGAACCTGGCGTTAAGTTTTAGTACTAAAATTTTAATATAATTGTGAAGCTCGCATTATTTTAGTACTAAAAAAAAAACATACTAACAAAAATTGATTTGTCGAGTTGCTTAAATGAACTTTGATAAAAATATTTGAGTATGATTATTGAATTAGCATCTGGACGAAAACAAAAATATGTAAGTGTAGAATCTTACAAAAGAAAAAGAAACGTTTCAGCTCATACACGTAAATATCCAAATTTACGAGAAAACAAATCAGCACACATTTATATTCCTGCACACTTAAATAACGGCTCTGGCGTATTTGTACGTGAAGACCATTTAGATTGCTTAAATGATAACGATTGGGATACATTAATGGATAGTGTATTAGATTTTCAGCCGTCATTAAATGAATTATCGGGCAAAGCAAAGAGACAAGAAAAAAGAGCAGCTAAATCTGAAAAAAAACAATCTCGTCAAACACGTAAGTCAGATAAAAACACACGTAAGAATGATAAGGTTGACGGAAAAAATTCAAGAAAGCAAACAAAAGCAGACGCTAAAAAATTAAAAGGTCAAGCAAAAGTTGACAAGGCTAATAATCCAAATCGTAAAGATGCTAGTGAAATCTTTGATAATGTGATTGATAAAGCATCTAATGTATACAATAAGTTTAAAGGAGGAAAAGAAGACAGCGACAACGATACGCAAGGAGCTAAAGATCCTAGCGGTTCAGACGGTTCAGATAGTAACGATGATGGAAAAATATTTGGTTTACCTAAAATGGTAGTGTATGGAGGAGGTACAGTGATTGCATTAAGTTTAATTGCATTAGTAGTATCGAAAAATAAAAAAGTAGCATAATAATTAATAAATATAAAAAAACAAATATAATGGCAAGAAGAAGACGTACAACAAAAAAACGCACAGTATCAAGTGCTCCAACACGAAGAATTAAAACGGCAGTTTCGACAGCACGTCGTAAACGTTCTAGAAAATCTGGACTAGCTGAGGCTTTTTCTCCAGCAAGTGCAAAAAGTGCAGGTATGGATATGGTAAAAGGCTCATTAGGAGGCTTAGCAACTGCGGTTATTGAAAAAGGTATGTCAAGTATGGTAACAGGAGATAAAGCAAAACTTTATGTAACTGGTGCGGTAGTAGTTGGCTCTTTTATTGCTCATGCAGTTTTAAAACAACCGCAAATAGCATCGGGTATGATGGGCGCACAGGCTTATGTTTGGAGCAAATCAATTCCGGGATTAAATGATGATGCTTATTTTGCAGATGAAGATGTTTTAGCAGACCAACCCGATTTTATGGATGAGGACGGAACTCCTTATTACTTAAATGAAAATGGCGAATTGGTTACAATGGCGGATGATTCAATGAATGAAGATTACGTTTAATAAATAAATAATTAATTAAAAATACATAAAATAAAAAATATGAAAACAAGAGTAATAGGAAATCCATCAGCATTGCAAAAATTAGCACACGTAGACCGTCGTTCATTAGGTCAACAAGGTACAACACGTGCTTTATATCATTATTTACCATATACTGCTGAAAAAACATTTGAGTTTTTCATTAACTTAAATAGTTCAGCTCAGTTATTTAAAAATATTGAAACGAATAAATTAACAGAGGGAGAAGCATTAGTAATTAAGAGAATATTTTTTCCTGTTTTAATTATGAATCCTCTTGTTCCAACACAAATATTATCAATGAATAATATCGAAAATTTAGGAATACTTGGAATTTTAGGTGCTAAAATTGATGTTTCAGTAGGTAATCAAATTGTAGTTAAAGATTATCCTATTATGAAAGCAATGGCGTCTAATAATGATAAATCAAAAATAGCTGGACAGTGTTATATTGATTTGGAAAGCGAAATTGTTTTAGAGCGTGATATTGAATTTAAAGTAACAATTAAACAAGCAGGTTCTAGACCAGAAGGATTCCCAGAAAATTATATGATTGGAATTGCTTTAGACGGATACGGTAAAATTTTAAACCAAAAGAAAAACGTATAAAAAAAATTTGTTGCCAACAAATAACCTAAATAAGCCCTGAATTTATACGGTTCGGGGCTTATTTGTAAAAAATAAATAATTTAAAAATAAAGATATGCGTCAAGTTAAAATAAATAAGCCATCAATGGTAGAAGCAAGCACTAAAGAACTTTCTAACATGAGTATAAAAGTTAAAGGTTATCGTTTTGGTTTGGCTATTGGTACGGTAGATGAAACAATCAGTTTGCCTGCTGAGGCTAGTACATTGTTAGGAATGGCTATAAATACAGCGTTTAACGGTGATTTTTCTTTAAATGTAAATAATGAAGTGGTTCACGAAAAAATTGATAGTACGTTTGCTGTGCCTATGCCTTTGGGTGGATTGGGCCTACAACCTTTTTTCCCAATTAATAAAAAAATAGGAGGTCGTGATAATATTAAATTATCAATAAATTCTGGTATTCCAGTTACTGTAAATGTTATTTTTTATTATAAATAAAATAGTATGATTACGCCATTATTAGAAAAATTAATTCTTGAAAGAAAAGCCGTATTTAAAACTTTTAATCATGGAGCGAGTGGAGTAGGTACATTACCCAACCCAAATAATAGAACTATTATTATTACTAAAATAATTTACCACCCATTTTTAGATTATAATGATAACATAGCAAATTACCCAACTTTTGCAAATTTTATAGCTAATTATAGTCATTTTATACATACGCTTAGATTAGTATCAAAAGAAAACGTTGCGGATTGGACATTTAGAGATTCTTTTAATTTAATTAGAGATAATGGAGAAATGTTTTTAACTCCTGCTGAACCAGTAATAATTGATACCTATTTTACTGCTAATGAAAATGTACAAATTTCAATTTTTGGTTTTACTAATATTCAAGACTTATTACCCACAATTGATGGGTGTCCTATAAAGTCTGTACAACCTACATATCCGCAAGGATACGGCGTAGATGGTGACCCTGTTTTTTTAACATCAATTCAGGTTTTAAAATCAGATAACCAAAACGGTGTAACTGAATATTATTATCCACTTGGTAAAAAATCGGGAATTAATATTGCGAATGAAGCTAGGTTTAATTTTGCAGCCAATGAAAGAATAGCACAATTAGATGGTGGTTCTTTTGACAGAGATTTTTTAAAGTTTCCAATGATCACATTTCAATATGTTGAGCTACTTGATAAATATTCTGCTAGTTCAATAACAAAAAAATAAAATTATTTTAAACCTATACACAAAATAATGAAAAGTTACAGCGAAAAAGAAATAAGAGCCATTTTTAAACAACAAGGCTACAAATACGCATCATTAAAAGATGCGGAGGGAAAAGTACGAGTTACTTATAATACAGAGAGTACAAAAGGAGGAGCAAGTTCAAAGGTAGACGAGGCATTTAAACGACTTGAAGCAATGCCCGACGGTATTTATACATTTTGTTTTTTAAACTCAAAAGGGCGTAACGTACAAGCCGATGAATACGGATTTTTAAAAGGGAATTTTGCAATGGACGAGCAAGGAAAAAATATTCCTTACCATATCATTAATCAAATGCCTGCAAGACAACATGAAAGTGATAAAGTTTTAGGTTATACCGAAGTGCTTAATTTAAAAATGGAACTTGCAACCATAACGTTTGAGCGTAACCAATTAGCTAAAGAACTCGATAAAGCTAATTTAAGCGTGTTGGAATTAAAAAAGGAACTCGACGAACTCGATTCAAAACAACCGCTTGCAGAAGATAGCAATAGCCCTATGAAATACATTGAAAATTTATCAGCAATGGCTATGCCTATACTTGATAGATATATGGGTTTAAAAGAAAGAGAATTAAGTTTACAGGAACGTCAAAAACAAGCATCACGTCCACAAAAAAAAACTATTCAAAAATATATCTTTCCTGCAATTGATAGCCCAGAGTTTCAAACGTGGTTAGATAATTTAGAAAAGGCAAGCGACGAGGATTTTAATAGAACCTTAGAAATTGTAAAAAGCAAATCAATGATTCATTATAACGCAATAAATGAAGCATTTAGCGACGATGAAGAAACAGAAGAGCAAGAAGGAAATCAAGAATAATTTAACCTTATAAAAACCTATAATTATGTATCAAACTTTAAACAAAACAACCAAACTTGTTGATTTCATTGATGAATTAGCAATGTTTTACGACATACGAAATAATCAACCTTCAAAAATGATTTTAGTAATGTTATCAACTGCAATTAAATTGGCTACAAATATTAATGATAAAGCAGTTGTTGAAGCTTCATTAAAAAGTATTTCACTTTATGATTTTTTAATGACGTTTGCAGTTTATTACGATAGTATAAACGAGTTGTTAACACCCGAACATAAGAAAAAAATAATTGATAAAATTGAAACGATTGTAAGATTTACACGTTGCAAAAAAATACAATAACACATGAGTTTTTATAAAAGTTTACCAATAGAATACAGGGCAGTAGGTGGAATTTTAACACTTGCAGGACTTAGTTTTATAGGCTTTAAAGTATATCGTAAAATATTTCCAACAGGTACAGACAAAGCAAATAAAGAAGAGGCAAACTCAAATGTTGATACTGTACAGTCTATTGATGCGGATATAAAAAGACTTTCAAAAATTGAAAAACAAAGTTGGACGGATGCAACATTTAAAGCATGGGCAAATGTTATTTATACAGCTATGGATGGCGTAGGTACTGATTTTACAAAGATTGAAAACGTAATTGGTAATATGCGAAACACAACCGATGTTTTAACGCTTATAAAAATATTTGGTATTCGTAACCGTAAAACAGGAAACCCATTTAGTAGCGAAGCCACACCATTAAATTTACGCTCCTGGTTAACTGAAGAGCTGAGCGATAATGAAATTTTTAAACTAAATAAAAAACTTGCTTCTAAAAGCATTGTTTACCGTTTTTAATCTATGACACCAAAAGACTTTATAAATACATTCAGACCGCTTGTTGTTCCAATAGCACAAAAGTATGGCGTTCCTGCTAGTGTTTTATTGGCCCAAATAGCAATTGAAAGTGCTTGGTTAAAATCGGGGTTCTCGCAAAAGTTTTATAACCTAACAGGAATGAAAGCCACAGGTTCACCAATAAATAATGTTTGGGATGGTACAAAATCAGTACAGGACACAACAGAAGAATATACAAAAGGTAACATATCACATATTAAAAGTGCATTTAGAGTATATAAAAATTACAGTCAAAGTATTGAAGACTTAGCACACCGCCACGCTATACGTTTTAAATTTAATTTAGCAAATAGTGATAATGACATTAATAATTTTATTGATAAAGTAATTAGCACAGGTTATGCAACTGGATCAGGTTACTACAATTTAATTAATACAATAATAGATAATTACAAATTATATGATTTGGACAAAGGCACTAAGTTTACTAAAAAAAGTAAAACAGCAACAGGCACGAAAACAACCACAACAAACACAGTCGACACAAAGGACGGTGCAAAAAAAAAATAAAACAGGTTTAATCATTGTTAGCGTTGCACTTGTTACAGGCATCGCTATTGCAATTAATAAAAGCACAAAATGAGAAGGAGCAGAGAATATTTAAACGATAACAAATTAACTACTTGGGTTAAAGGACAAACAAGCAACGTTGTAAATAATGCAACCGATAGCGTAAACAATGCTATAAAAGGCATAGGAACGCCAACGCTTGTTGTTAGTTTAGATACAAAAGCAAAGAACACAATTTTATTAGGTACTAGCATACTTGCGCTAGGCTTAATTGCATCAGCATTAATTAAAAAATAAATCCCTAAAATAAAACAACATGGCAAAAAAATCAGTAATT
>JAYVIS010000434.1:0-32219 GCA_043769975.1 Bacteroidota bacterium | reverse complement strand
TAATTCTAAAGATGTATTTTTTAAAATTTGTAACTATAGCCAAGTCTAATCACTTGGGTTTCATAATAATCTATACTTGTATAATTAAAACTATTTCCTTTAATTTCCTTTTTAATTTTCATCGTATTTAATAAATCTGTCGCATTAAAAAAAACTTCGCCCTTTCCTTTTTGTATACTTTTTTTAATTCCTAAATCTAACGAAAATCGTTGAGCAAATGCTCCTTGCGGAATTAAATCGGGAGCCAAATAAATGGCAATTAATTGCAAATCGATCTTTTTAAATAGTTTGAAAGTATTGTTTAACTTAACGTTTCCAGACACCATTTCTTGTTTAGCAACCATAAAGGAGTTTGTTGTTGGATATTTATTAGTTACAACAAACGCATCTATCTGATTATAATATGCGTTTATGTTTATGTTTACTGAATACCATTTAATAATTTCTGCCGATAAAACAAATTCCAACCCGGTGTTATAACTTTTATCGGCATTTTGCATAATAGAATAAATTAAATTACTACTATCAGTACTTGCAACACGCGAAATGGCACCTTGTATGTTTCGATGATATAATGATGCATAAACGTAGCCTTTCTTAAAGTTAGATTTATACCCTAATTCGAATAAACTGGTATATTGCGGACGTAAAGCTGGGTTTCCAATTTTAATAATTTCTGCGTCATCATACTTTGGAAATATACGAATATCAACTTCATTTGGCCTATCAACCCTTCTATTATAAAATACAGTTAATTTATTTTTATCATTAAGTTTATACCCAAATCTTACGTTGGGAAATGGTTGCGTATAACTATAACCATCGCTTTTATAGGTGTTGTGATTTGGATTGACCTTGTATTTCAAATCTACATATTCTACCCTTAAGCCTACTTCTAGTTCAATTTTTTTGTTTTCAAAAATATAATTTCCATATAATGCAGGAATGGTTTCTTCGTAAGTTGCCCAACCGCCAGCGTTTACATCAAGTGGTGAGTTTAATCCAGGAATAAAGATCATATTAGTAGGTATAACCCTTCTTCTAAATTTGAACCCTGTTTCAAACTTTCCATATTTTAATGGTTGAATGTAATCAACGTTAAAATCTGCGACTTGCTCATCCGAAATTAATTTAAAAGAATCTAAACCTATAAATGTTGGTAATGTGTTTTCGAAAAAATATTTTTCATCTTCTCTATGAAACGTATAATTAAATCCGACATTTAGTTTTCGACCTACTTGTTTAAATTTATGTTCATATCCTGCAGACGCTGTTGCTGTCGTTTTTAACTCGTCTTCTAAAAAAGTCCATAATCTTTTTCTTTGTGTAAAATCACTATTAAAAAAGGGCTCGTCGCCTTTGTCTAAAATCTTTTCACTACTAAATAATCCGGAAATGGTTATAGAATTGTTTTCGTTAATATTCCAATCAAACCCTGTTTTTGCTGTTGCAACAGTTGTGGTTCTATTCCGTTTAATTTGTTGATTTATAATATCGCCATTAGCGTATGTGCGTCTCACAAATTCATTTTTATTAAGCGTTTGGTTATATAAATAATCGCCTTGAAAAAAAAGATTTATTTTTTTCTTCCTATAGTTAAGAGATAGTGATGGATTAATTTTTGGTGTATATTGATATTGCGGACGAATAGTTGGTAGGTTTTCTTTTTTAATCCACAAAGCACCCAAGCCACCAGATAATCCAACCTTTCCATTTAAGCCAACCTGATTGTTTTTTTTATAAATGATATTTATGATTCCTGCGTTTCCGTTAGCATCATATTTAGCAGAAGGGTTATTAATGATTTCTATTTTTTCGATTGCAGATGCTGGAATATTATCTAAACCAGACTGATTTCCAAAACCTGTTAAAGCTGTTTGTTTTCCATCAATAAGAACCGTTATTTTATCACTCCCTCTAAGTTGTACTTTACCGTCTTGTACTGTTATTCCAGGCAAACTTTGCATAATTTGCAAAACAGAACCGCCATTTTGACTAACATTGTTGTCAACATTAAATGATTTTTTATTCATTTTATCATTGACTTCATCTTGTTTTCCTTGTATTTCAATTTCAGTTAAAACTTTTGAATCTTCAACCAATTCTATTGTACCTAAATCTAAAAAACTGCTTAATTGACCAACATGCAAATTTTGTTTTTTAGAAACATAACCAAGATAAAATACAGAAATACGGTAATCACCTTCTTTTATATTTACAAATGTAAATCGGCCATCTTCATTGCTTAGAACGCCCGTAACAAAAACGCTATCTTTTTGAGTTAATAAAATAATATTAACGTAGGGTAAACTAAGTTTAGTTGATTTGTCTTTAATGTTTCCAGAAACACTTACTAAGTTATTTTGTGAAAATAAAAACGTATAAGGAAAAATAAAAAAAGCTAAAAACAATGTGACTTTCATGCAAATAAAATATAAACGTAAAATTAGCACAGAAATCTAAAGAAAATCTAATGGCAAAATTTTTGCTAAAAATCAGAAAATAAAATTATTATGGAAATACCCAATTCAGTTTTTAAAATAAAAACGAAAAGCTGCGGAGTAATTGGTATTAAAAGCTTATTTCAAAAACGTGCATTGAATTAATGTAAGAATAGGTGATTTTAAAATTATACAAATCTAAAATGCTATTTACAATCGATAAACCAAGGCCTAAAGAATCCTTTGAACTATCATTTTTCTTAAACCGAACAAACATCTCGTTTTGATTAATGGTTATCGGCTCTCCTGAATTTGAAATAAATATTCCTTTTTCGTTACATGAAATATTGATTATTCCTTCATCAAAATTGTGTCGTATAGCATTTCTAATTAAGTTTGAAATAAGAACATCAGCAAGCATTGGATTCATGTTTACTAGCAGATTAGGAGTGAGTTCGGTATGAACCGTTATCTTTTTTAACTTTATAAAATCTGCTTGTTGTTCTAATGAAATAAATATGATATAACCCATATTAATCACCTTGTTTTCAGTAAACTGATTATTCTCTATTTTAGTCAGTAATAATAAAGTCTTGTTTAAGGAACTAAGTTTCTTTACTGTATTTTCAATAGCCTGCAATTGGTTGATTTCCAACACGTTAAGGTTTTCGGATTGCATCAATGCAGATACATTTGTTTTTATGATTGCTAGGGGCGTTTGCATTTCGTGTGAAGCATTCTCAGTAAATTCTTTTTGTTGTAAAAAATCTATTTGCAATTTTTCAACCATTTTATTTAACTCAACATTTAGTTGGTTAAATTCGAACGTATTGCTTAAATCGAAAGTTATATTGTGGTTCTTTTTTATATCAAACGCATTTAATTTAAATAAGGTTTTATAAAAGGGTTTCCATAGAGTTTTAGATAAAACCCAATTTACTATGAAGAAAGCCGAAACTAGAAAACAAATTATTAACGCAAAAACAATAAACAAACTTTTTTGCAAATCTTCTTTATCAAGAGTGCTTTTTTGGATAACAATCAAATAATTTTTATCCTTTTTTTTGATTGTGTTTTTATAAACTCTATAATTAACAAACTCTTCTTCTTCGGTATCAAAAATACTCGTATCAGAATAGGAGTGAAGATGGCTATCGTTAACGCCTGGTTTTATAAATGAAAGGCTGTCATAATTTAAATAGATAATTTGGTCATTACCAAAATCAACAATTAGTTTTTCAGCCTGGCTCGATTCCTTAAACAGGGATTCGTCCGTTTCTTCTGCTAATGTATTACCAATATGATAGTAGGAGAATAGACCGGCCAATAATAATAATGGTATACTAATTATTAAATAATAAAATATAGTTTTTGAAATTAAGCGCATCATTACTTTGTTTTAAAATTATAACCTATTCCATATATAGTTTGAACATAATCAACACAACCCTTTTCTGCTAATTTTTTTCTAAGGTTTCTTAGATGGACATATATAAAATCATGGCTATCCATTTGGTCGCTATCATCGCCCCACAAATGTTCAGCAATAGTGTTTTTAGAAACCACTCTGTTTTTATTAGTTATAAAGAACAACAACAAATCAAATTCTTTTGCGGTTAGCGATACAAGTTCACTATTTACTTTTACACTTCTTTCATCAGGCATAATTGTAATTTCATTAATAACGATAGACTTATCTCCATCAAAACACTTCCTTCTTATCACGGCCTTTATTCTTGAATTGAGCTCTGCTAAATCAAACGGTTTTGGCAAATAGTCATCTGCGCCTAAATCTAAACCAATTATTTTATCATCTAAAGAATTCTTTGCAGAAATTATAATAATTCCAGCCTTTGAGTGTTGATTTTTTAATTGTTTTACAATATCTAATCCACTGCCTTTAGGAAGTGTAATATCAATCAAAATACAATCATATTGATACTCTGCAGTTTTTTCAGATGCTTGCAAAAAATCGTTTGCCGATTCTACTAAATAACCTTCTTGGTGAAGATAGAGTTTGATTGACTTTCTAAGTTCTGGTTCATCTTCTATTAATAGGATTTTCATACAATAAATGTAAGACAATAATCTTTAGAAATTCTTAAGTAATAATTCCTATTACCAAAAAACAACTGATGCAGCTATTCATTAGAAATAGATAGAATGTCAAACTCTGGACAAATATTCTCTCATAGAAAAACAAAACATTTTGCTCCTAGATTCTGAGTCAAAACAAATACCAACATACGTTTTATTTTAAACAGATCAAGGCTATGAAATAGTGCCAAGCAAAACATCACTACAATGTTTCATCATTAGAATTTAATTCTGATAACCTAAAAAACAATTAGCCTCAAGTATTTATAGAAGGATGCCCAAATACAAGAATAACAAAGTACAATGAAATTCTATTACAGGCTTTAAGAAGAATTAGCAAATAACAATATAACGTACACATCAAACTCAAATTCATAAAGCGCATTTAATTTTATAAGCACAGTCACTTTACAAATATAATTTGGATAGAAAATCTTTTAGACTATTCTAGATAAGTCCTGAAGAGGCATAGACAATTTCACAACAACGGGTAATAAAAAAGTCTTGCCGCAACCGAATGGACTTTAACTATTAATGTTCCACGTGAAACTATTTGTGTTCAAAAGAAAAAGAGATAACATCATAAACAAAAACCCTGACGCAAACAACAGGACTTTAACTACTAATGTTTCACGTGAAACATTTCATATCTAAAATAAATAGAAGCACTATCACAAACAAAAAAGTTTTGCCGTAACCGACAAGACTATAACTGTTAATGTTACTCGTACAAGAAATCATCTCAAAAATATACAGAAGCACTATCACAAACAAAAAAGTCCTACCGTAACCGATAGGACTTTAACATTTAATGTTTCACGTGAAACTATTTGTGCTTAAAGATATAAATAGTGCTAGAGTAGGAGCTGGAGTTTATTGCACAAAGATTTGACTTTAAACCTATAAAAAAAGCTTTGATTAAGTTTACAGACCCAGTCTTATACTTTTCACTAAGCATACTTACATAGAAGCTATCAAACTTCATTGGTTTTGTTTCTTGCAATTTAAAGCCCGAATTTTCCAATAAAGACTTCATACTCTTTTCCTCGAAATGATGTAAATGACGAGGCACATCATACGCTGCCCAAAACTCTTTATAATATTGTGCGTCGTATGAAACATGATTTGGCACAGCTATTATTAAAACGCCATCCGAAATTAATTTAGACTTAAAGAAGGAAAGGGTTTCTTCCATATCTGTAACATGCTCCAAAACATGCCACAATGTAATGGCGTTAAACTTTTTATCTGTAATATAGGTTTGAACTTTAGCCTTATCAGAAAACACATTTAATCCTTGTTCTGAAGCCATTTTTCGTGCGTTATCATCAGGCTCCATTCCGTATGTTTCCCAACCAGATTTATTACAAGCATTTAAAAACATACCAGTTCCACAACCATAATCTAAAAGTGTTCCACGTGAAACATAAGAAGAAACTAATTTAACTTTAGTTTTAAGGGTATAATTCCTAACACCATGATATAGCTTATTGACTATTCCTTTTTTAGAATTAGTATGAGACACATAAGATTCCGCTTTGTAATAATTTCCTAAAACAGAATTGTCTGGGCGAGGATTTGTAAACTTAAAACCACAAGATTTGCAGTAAACAATATTAAAGTTTTCTTGACTAACGGTGTAATCTTTGCAAACTAAAAATGGCTCGAAGTTTCCTGAACCACATACTAAACATTTTTCTAGTGTTAACATATTTAATTTATTTGATCTAATATACTAAATGAAGTAAAATGTTCCACGTGGAACTATCTACCTAAATGAACTAATAAAACAGAAATATCTGCTGGGTTAATTCCCGAAATCCGACTAGCTTGTCCAATTGTTTCTGGACGAAGTTTTGTTAATTTATCACGAGCTTCTAACGATAAACTATTTACAGCCTTGAAATCAAAGTCGGGTTTAATTTTATAATTATCTAATTTGGCAACTTTTTCTGCGCCCTCTTTTTCTCTTTCAATATAACCTTCATACTTCATTAAAATTTCGGCTTGCATAATAGTTTCTTCATCTAGGTTTGCAATCGCGCTTTTTAAATCCGAACAATGTTTTGCCAAATCATTTATATTCACATTAGGTCGAGATAAGATGTTAAAATATCGAACCTTTTGATTAATAGGAGAAGAGTCAATTCCTTCTAAATATACATTTGTTTCATCGGGTTCGGCACTCGTATTTTTAAAATACTTAATAAGCGCCTCATAGTTTTTAATTTTTTCAGTAACTGCATCAAAACGTTTTTTACTAGCTAAACCAATAGAGTGGGATAGAGGTGTTAAACGAACATCGGCATTATCTTGTCTTAATAATAAACGGTATTCTGAACGAGACGTAAACATACGGTAAGGTTCATCAGTTCCTTTTGTTACTAAGTCATCAATTAAAACACCAATATATGCCTCATGTCTTTTTAAAACAAAAGGATCTTTTTCATTAATTTTTAAATGTGCGTTTATGCCAGCCATTTGTCCTTGACAAGCTGCTTCCTCATACCCAGTTGTGCCATTAATTTGTCCTGCAAAATAAAGGTTCTCTACTAACTTTGTTTCTAGAGTTAATTTTAATTGAGTAGGTGGAAAATAATCGTACTCAATTGCGTAGCCAGGGCGAAACATTTTAGCTTTTTCGAAACCTGGAATTAACCGCATCGCTTTTTGTTGAACATCAACTGGTAGAGATGTAGAGAATCCATTTACATAAATTTCAACCGTATCCCAACCTTCCGGCTCAACAAATAATTGATGTCTGTCTCTTTCCGAAAAACGAGTAATTTTATCTTCTATGCTTGGACAATATCTTGGGCCTAAACCTTGAATTCTTCCAGAGTACATTGGTGATTTTTCGAAACCTGTTCTTAAAATATCATGTACTGCCTGATTTGTATAAGTGATGTGACAAGGTAAAGGTTTTCTACCTTCTCTATTATCAAATGCTATTGGAATTGTATTTTCTAAGTATGAAAATTTACTATATAAATTATCACCTTCTTGTTCTTCCATTTTTGAATAATCAAGGCTTCTTCCATCAACACGTGGCGGAGTTCCTGTTTTCATTCTTCCGTTCTCAAAACCGAGTTTGACTAATTGTTCGGTAATGCCGTAACTTGCTGATTCTCCGCTTCTTCCGCCTCCAATTTGTTTTTCGCCTAAATGAATTAGGCCATTTAAAAACGTTCCGTTGGTCAGTACAACTGCTTTTGCTGTAAACTCTAAACCCATTCCAGTAATTACACCTTCAATACGTTTACCGTCTTGTGAAATAATTAGCTCACGACACATGTCTTGCCAAAAATCAACATTAGGCGTTTGCTCCAACATTTCTCTCCAGGTAGATGCGAATAACATTCTGTCGTTTTGAGTACGCGGACTCCACATGGCGGGTCCTTTTGAACGATTCAACATTCTAAATTGTATAGCCGATTTATCAGAAACAATTCCACTATAACCACCAAGCGCATCGATCTCACGAACAATTTGTCCTTTAGCAATACCTCCCATGGCAGGATTACAACTCATTTGGGCAATGGTTTGCATATTCATGGTTAAGAGTAAAACTTTTGAACCTATGTTTGCAGCAGCTGCAGCGGCCTCGCAACCTGCATGACCCGCACCAACTACTATGACATCGTATTGTGTTTGCATTGTGGCGCAAAGGTAATGCAAATAAATTTATTTATGAGGTAGAATAAATTTTGTTTTAACTATTACAAGTTTATTAATCTGGCTTTAAGGGAAAATTAATATTATTTTAGTGATAACGCCCACATAAACAATAAAGAAATAATATAATCTATTAAGAATTACAATTATTAAAATTAATTGTTTCCAAAAAATTTATTAAGTCTCTTTATGTCTTTTTCATTAAATAATGAGACATATTGTTCCCAATAATTAAACACACATTTGCCATTAAAAGCATCAACTATATCAACAAATTTTGATACGTTCCCAGCTTTGCTATTTAAAACCAGATAATAAAAACTTTTTTTACAATTTAAAATTTTTTTATTTAACTCTTCACTAGAAATTAATTTCGTTTTAAATGTAGCATTACTTAAGAGTGAATTAATATCAGAATCACAATGTTTTTTAATATAATCAGGAATAAAAACAGTATCAGAACTAATTTTGATAACTTCTTCTTTCGTAGGTTTTTCAAATTGATTAGTTCCTATTGGTTTACGAGCCAGTAAACTTGCATTTAATTGCTGCATACAATTTTTTAGTACACCTAAAGAATAAATATAATAGGCATTATTTTTTACCAATCCAAACTGATCTAATACTTCGTCAGTTTTAGTTTTAAAACGAACAAATGCAGCAAGAAACAAAACATTTTTAATGTATAGATTATAGTGCAATTGAATATCACGAAAAGAAATAGATGTAGACCCAAGTTGATAGTAATTAACTGTACTAAAAGCGATTCGAGCATTATTCTCATCTTTAAAATCAATTTTTGAAGCCTCCTTACTTGTAATTACAGTTAGTTTATTAAATGTCCAAACATCATTTAACATGCGTTTATATTCATTTAAATTGTCAGTATCAAACTCTGGTACAACAAAATATGTTGTAGCGTTCCGCAATAATTCATGATTCTGTTTATTGATTCCGTTAACAGTAACCTGAGAGTTAAGTTTATATATATTTAATAACAGTAATATGTAAAAAAATTGTTTCATTATTATTGATTTATGATTTTAGAGTGTTATTTAAATAATCGAGCATATATTAAACATTAACGGTGTTTATCTCTTTAAATGAGAATTATAAATAACCACACTTTCATCCAAATATTCTAAAGCCTTTAATTTTTGTTTGTGCATAGGGTATTTTAAACTAATAATACCAACGACACTTCCAATTCCAACTCCACCCCAAACTAAAGCCTTAGTGTGATCTGTTTTAATGTTTTTTAGCCCTATTATTGTCCCAGCAATAAACGTTGGTATTAAACATAAGCTAATTATGCCACATAATGATGCTTTCTTTCCAGCGTTAATACATTGCTGATACTTTTTTGAAGATTCTGGAAAAATATCAACAACATTTTTAAAATTATCTTTTTTAAAACGTATATATTCAGAATTAGAACCTAGTTTAAATTCATGTGTTATCGCAGTACTTGATCTAGTTTGCCCGTTAGATAGATTTCTGGTTTCAAGTGTAGAAGTGATTCTTTTTAAAAATAAACTATCCTTGCCTGGAGTTTGGCTAAACGCAGAAGTAACATTAATAAAACAAAATAAAAAAATGAATTTGAAGTTTTTAAATAAGGGCATGTTTTTAGGATTAAGATAAATAATTATATGTTTCTTTGAAACATATAATTATTTAGAAATAAGGGTTTTTAAAAAATAAAACGAAAGAATAGCAATTTTTAAATCAAATTGATTTTCTTCAATAATTCTTCGCGGTAAGAACCACCAACAGGGATTACTTTTTTGTTTTCTTCTAAAACAACTGTTTGATTTTCGATGGTTTGAATTTTATCAATACGCGCAATAAATGAACGATGTACGCGGATAAAATCACCATTATCTAATTTCTTCTCAATGTCTTTCATTGTTGAATGAATGGTGTAGCGAGTGTATTGCGTGTTTAATACCACATAATCTTTAAGCGCTTCAACAAAATAAATATCTTTTAAATTAACCTTTACTAAACGGCTATTAGATTTTACGAATAAAATATCCTTTGCTGTTTCGTCTTTATTATCAACTAACGAATATAAAAAATCACGTTCTTTTTGTAGTTCTGTGTCTTTTTTATGTTTGTAAATAGCCATTTCAATGGTAGAATGTAAATCTATTTCTTTAAATGGTTTTAAAATATATCCATAGGGCTCTGTAATTTTCGCTTTAGCTAATGTGCTTTCGTCAGCATAAGCAGTTAAAAATATGACTGGAATATTATATTCTTTTTTAATTTTTTCAGCAACGTCAATTCCTGTTAATGGGCCTTTTATCATGATATCCATTAACACAATATTTGGCTCCAATTCAACAATTTGCTTAATTGCATCGGCTCCATTATTACTAATGCCTAGTACATTATAACCTAGTTTTTTTAAACTATTTTGAATGTCCTTAGCAACAATGCTTTCGTCTTCAACAATATAAACACTTGTAATGTTTTCCATTTTTTATATTTTAAATTTTATTATAAATTTAGTACCGTTAATTCGTTCAAGTTTTAAAGAGCCGTCAATTTGTTCTATTAGGGTATCTACGAGTTGTAAGCCTAATGTTTGAGTTTGTTTTATATCAACATGAGAAGGTATTCCAATTCCATTATCACCAATTTCAATATTAACTAACTTATTAACTACGGTCAAATTTACAAAGATTATTCCACCCATTTTATTAGGGAATGCATATTTTAATGAATTTGATATAATTTCGTTAATAATTAGACCGCAAGGTATTGATAAATCTAGATTTAAAAACAAATCATTTAAATTTAGAACCAATTTTACTCCCTTTGTATTAACTGAATAGGTATGAACTAAATTTTTAGTTAAAGTGCTTACATATTCAGAAAAATTAACTCCTTCAAAGTTTTTAGTTTGATAAAGGCTTTCGTGAATATAAGCCATTGATTTAATACGATTTTGGCATTCTTTCAATAATGATAAAGCATAATCATCTTTCACATATGAAGATTGTAAGTTCAAAATACTAGAAATGACCTGCATATTGTTTTTCACACGGTGGTGAACTTCTTTGAGGAGAATTTCTTTTTCTTTTAATGATTGGGTAACTCTTTCTTCATTTTTTTTGTTTTCAGTAATATCAAAACCAATACCAGAAACTTCAACAACATTATTAAAAGAATCTTTAATTGGATTTAAAATCATTTGCCTTATGATTGTTTCACCTTTAAGTGTTTTCCTTTCCGAAATAAATTCTACTTTATGACCACTAAAAGCTTCTTGGTATTTCTCGTCCCAAAACGGGTGGTATTTAGCACTTTTTCCACTCCTCACTTGTTTCCCCAACTCAGGATAATGTCCATATAAGTCAAAAATTGAATTAGAATAGTTTTTATTAAACGAGGTTATTATTTTATCTTTTGTGATTGTCCACATTAATTGATCGCCACTTTCAAAAATAGCTTTAAGTTTAGCAGATTGTTCGAGTGTTTGTTTTTCGAACAATTTATTTTCGGTGATATCATGAGCTAAACAAGCAATCTCAACTATTTCGTTATTAATATTACGAATTGGATTTAAGTATACTTCTTTTACTTCGAAGCTACCTTTTGCTGAAAATTGTAATCGTTCAAATTTTAATGATTGACCGTTTAAAACCTTTGCATATAAATCATACCAATAGGATTTATACGTTTGTTGTTTCTCTTTTGGTAAAAGCGTGTGTAGTTGTTTTTTAAAAACTGGATATACATTATTATTACCAAAAAACGTATTTCTAAAGTTTTCATTACATTCGGTAAGATTAAAGTCCTTGTCAACCGTCCAAATAAGGTGTGAAGAGCTTTCGAAAATAGCCAACAACTTTGCCGATTGCTCTTGAGCTTTTATTTCATTGTTTTTACGCTCCGTAATATCATGAGATATTGCAACAATTTCTAAAACATTTCCTTTACTATCTAATGTAGGGTTTAAAAAGATCTCTCTATAAATATAATCACCATTATCAAGCAGTTTTTTAGTTTCAAAAACCACATCTTCACCTTTAAAAGCTAAATCAAACTTTCCAATCCAATAATTATAATTTTCTTTTGTTGAAATTGATTTATATAATTTTCTGTAATCTAAACCAATTTCTAAAATCTTATTATAAAAATCAAAAATTTGATTATAGTAATTTTGATTGAACGATGACAATTTGTAATTCTTATCAACGGTCCACATAATATGGGTTGACGTATTAAAAATTGTATTTAATTTGGCTTGTTTTTCATCTCTTTCTTCAATTACCCTAATTAACGTTTTATTAGTATCTTCAACTAATTGTGTTTTTAAAGTTTGAGCTTGTAATTTTTTTTCGGCTGAAATATTTGTCATTGTGGTTTGCACACACTGTATGCCATTAAAAATAACACTTGTAGTTTTTAATTCAACCTCAATAAATTTTTTCTTAGCAGTTTTAATAGTGTATGTTTTATATTCTAAAACATCACCTTTTAACGCCCTCTTAATTCTATCTAGCCCGGCTTCTCTTTGTTCTGGTATTATATAGTCTATTAAATATTTTCCTATAATTGCTTTAGGAGATTTTTCTTCTAATATGGTACTAGCCTCTGTATTGGCAAATAAACAAATCCCTTTTTCGTGAATAAAAATACCAACAGGAGCAGATTCTATAAGATTTGCATAACTATTTTGTTTTTGTTGTAAATCTAACTGAGCTTCTTTTTCAATAGTAACATCCCGACTGAGGCCTAAAAAATATTTTATTTTATTTTTTTCATCAAAAATAGGCGTATACCTATCTTCTAGCCAAACCAATTTTCCAAATTTTGTTTTATATTGAAAAACTGATTTTAATGTTTCCTTTGAATTTGTTTTTTGTAATCGAACTAATTTCTTCTCATTTTTTTTATAGTCATCTTTATTTACTACCAGACTATATCCAAAATCAGGATTACCATAAAAAAACTTAGCATCATATCCTAACATTCCTTTTAGAGCAGGGCTCATGTAGGAATAATTTGGTTTTGGATAGGCCGAATAAAAAAATATTAAATCATTTGAATTTTCAGTAATTATTTCTAATTTTTCTTTTGACTCGGTTAATTCATTCCTTAAATTAATATCATCAGAAACATCAGTAAAACTGACAAGAATAACTTGTTCTCCATTAAATTTTACAACACTTGATTTAACTTCAATACTAAAAAATTGTTTTTTTTGATTTACTACCCTATATATTAAACTTTCTGGAGTACCACCTTTAAATAATAATACAGCATTGTTCTTTACAATTTTATGGTATTCGGGTAGTAAAAAATCAAATATTGATTTTTTACTAATTGATTTTTCAATCTTTTTATCGAAGTTTAAAATTTTAAAAGCAGCAGAATTTGCAAATAAAATATTTTTTAAAGAATAAATAATAACACCCACAGGAAGGGATTGTAATACAGATATTGAATCAGTAATATCAGCAACAATAGAAGATTCTATTTTGTTATTCAGTTTATTCTTCTTCTTTATCATCCTTCTTTTTTTCCTTCTCTAATTTAATAGTCTTATCAGGTTTTTTATTATAAATCTCAGAATAATCTCTTAAACTTTCTTCATACGTTGGTTCAATTTTCACACCTTGAAACTTAGTTTCAATGTCGTTTTCATAAAAAATTGTGAGGTAGTTAAAGCCAGCTTCATCATAAAATTTCCAATCATTTTGTTTCATTCCACCAGTATAAATACCTTCAACTATTTTTTTTCCATTTTCCCAATACCAGGTGTGTTTTCCATCTTCATCACCATTTAAAAAACGCCCTTCGAAACGCAGTTTTTCTTTAGGCATATAAAACCGTTTCCATAAACTATCAGGTTTATCATTAACATATTTACCAATTTCTTTATATTCAGGAGTTTCATAAAACCAAATACCTTCTTGTAAATCATCTATATACTCACCTTTAGTAATCACTTTACCATCTTCTGTGTATTCGGTCATTATTCCATTACGTAAATTATCTAAATATGTTTCCTCACGTAATAATGAACCATTTTCATAAAACCATTTCCATTCTCCTTGAGCTCGGCCTTTTTTATCATATTTACCACGTTGTTCAACTTTTTCGTTTGGATAATAAAAAATCCAGTCTCCTATTCGTTTATCATTAGCGTATAAACCTTTCCCCCTAAATTCTCCACTGTTATGATACTCAGACCATATTCCAATTTTATTTCTTAAACTATCTACTGCACCGTATTCAATTTTTATTCCTTCGTTAAATGTAATTGCAGAATCTGGAATTGCACGATTTCGACATACTAATTTTCTAATCATTACATCACTAGTATCATCTCTAGCAACAGGTAAAGAATCGCAAAAATATTTTTGTTTGTAGTGATAATGGGTTCCAACAGGCATCCCATTAATGTAACCACCTTCGTATTTTAAAGTACCATCTTCATAAAAGTCTTTATAAACATCAAGTTTTGCTAATTCTGGAGCATTTTTTACTTTATTACCATTATTAAATTTTTCTGTATTAGCTAAATTTCCTTTTTTATCATATGTTTTCACATAGCCGTCAATCAAGTCATCTTTATATTTTTTTTCTTCTTTTAATTTTCCATCTTCATAAAAATCTTTAAAAACTCCTTGTTTTTTACCTTGTTCATCTTTACGATTTATCCTCTCAATATTTGCTAAAATACCACCTTGATATTTCATTATAGAAATAATTGTTGAATCTTCTGAAAATTCATAAGCGTAACCATCAGGTTTTCCTTTAACATATGGGGTAATTTGTTTTGTTTTACCTGATGGATAAAACCAATATGAATTACCTTGTTTAATATCATTTATAAAGGCTTCTTTACTTGATACACGTTGGTTTGTATCATAACTGATAGAATAACCATTTTTTTTACCATCTAAATAATTTACAGCTTTTGTAATTTTTGCTTTATCATTATAAAATTTCCAAATACTATCTAAGCCAAAATTTTTACGATTACCTTCAATTTTTAATACTCCGTTTTTATAATAATTTTTCCAGTAACCATCTGCTTTACCATCACGCATCGTTCCTTCAGATGATTTTGCTCCATTTTCATAATAAAAAATATTATAACCATTTGGATTAGTTACCTGACTTTTAAAAACTAAAAAATAGAAATTAAGAATTAAAAATATGAAAAGACTTTTATTCAATGATATGTGATTTAAAACCTAAATTTATGATTAATTATCCATAAAATTAAATTTAATTAAAGACCGAATTTAGCTGATAATTCCAACATTTTTTCAATTGGTTTTCGTGATTTTTCAATTAATTCATCACTCATAATTAATTCTGGTTGCTCATACTTTAAAGCTATATAAATTTTTTCTAAAGTATTTAATTTCATGTAAGGACAATCATTGCATGCACAATTATTATTTGGAGGTGCGGGAATAAATGTTTTTGTTGGACTGGCTTTTTGCATTTGATGAATAATACCAGTTTCAGTTAAAACAATAAATTCCTGTGCATCTGAATTTTTACTATAATTTAAAATAGCAGTTGTGCTTCCAATAAAATCAGCATACTCCAATATTTTTGCTTCGCATTCAGGATGAGCTAATATAAGGGCTTTTGGATGCTGGGCTTTTAATTTAATTAATTTTTCTAAGCTAAAAATTTCATGAACCATACAGCTTCCATTCCATAAAACCATATTCCTACCGGTTATTTTATTAATGTAGGCACCTAAATTTTTATCAGGTGCAAATATGATCTTTTGATCTTTAGGGAAAGACTCAACAATTTGAACAGCATTTGTAGACGTTACAATCACATCTGAGAGCGCTTTAATCTCTGCAGTACAATTTACATAGGTTAAAACAATATGATCAGGGTGAGCGGCCTTAAAAGCAGAAAATTCATCAGGTGGACAACTATCCGCTAAAGAACAACCTGCTTTTAAATCCGGAATTAAAACTTTAGTTTTCGGATTTAAAATTTTTGCAGTTTCTGCCATAAAATGTACACCGGCAAATAAAATGATGTCAGCAGTACTTTTTTCGGCTTGTTGAGCGAGGCCTAAACTGTCTCCAATATAGTCTGCAATATCCTGAATATCAGCATTTTGATAGTAGTGAGCAAGGATGATTGCGTTCTTGGTTTTCTTAAGATGCTCAATTTCTTTGAACAAATCAAGCGATGGATCAATTTTTTTTTCGAGATAACCTTTATCTAAATTCATATTATAATAATTAAAGATTTTTAAAATTTTAAAATTATTGTTATAGTATATAAGCTGTTAGTATGGTGTAAAAGTACTACTTAGTTTACTTGTTTTTTAACTTATTGTAGTTGTATTAACATTTATTAAACAGCTTATTTTTTATTAAAGTACTGATGTTTAGTTTTATATAAAGTAATTAACATGTTAGTTAAACTTTTATATTATGATAAGTTTATTAAAAAGTATATGATTTTTTATGTGTGTAAAATTGTAGAAGCAAACATTAAATTATGAAAAGTAAATTTTGTGTATTGTAAAATTTAGTTAAGTAAATTTACTATTAACAAAGAGCTATTTAATTATAGATAGTTATTAACGTTAACTTTATTTATACACGAAGTAATTGTTAATTACCCAAGCATATAAGTACTTCATTATCAAGTCCAATTATTATGAGTGTTAATTAACGTTGATTACTAGTTTCACACAAAATTAGTACTTGTCAAAGTTTATATACATAAAAGTAAGTATATAATTTCCTATACTGACTTCTCATAAATTAAAAAACTGGTGTTTTTATAAAGCTTCGCTTACTACTTCTTTAACGGCATCGGGTAATAAACGTTTTAATAGGGCTTCAATCCCTGCTTTAAGAGTCATGGTGCTACTTGGACAACCGCTACATGCACCACGCATTTGGACAGTAACGACACCATCAATTAAATTTTTAAATGTAATTAATCCACCATCTGATTCCACAGCAGGTCTTATGTATTGGTCTAAAACCTCTATTATTTTTGCTTCTACATCATTTTGAGGCGCAATGTGTTGAGTATTTATGGTTTTTGTTTCGGTAAAAGTATTATCAATTGCCACTTCTTGTTTTGGAAGAGAAGTAACAATTAAATTTCCAGCATTTAAATATTCTGTTAAAAAATTACGCAGTTCAAATGTAATATCATCCCAGTCTACCGAATCTGTTTTTGTTATAGTGATGTAATTGGCAGTAATAAAAATTGTTTTTACAAAAGGAAATTGAAATAGTTTGGTTGCAATTGGAGCGGTTTGTGTTTCAGAACTGTTTTTATATTCGGCACTTGCTCCTTTTTCTGTTATTAAAATTTTATTTGCTACAAATTTTAATGAAGCAGGATTTGGTGTTCCTTCGGCGTAAATTATATATGGTATCGTTTGCATTTGAAGTTTATTAGATTGCAAATATCGTTAAGTATTTTTATATAATGAGATTATCTTATTGATTTTCAATTTAAATACTGACGATTTGGCGTTTAAAACTTTTTGGCATTTATTTCGCTTTATTAACAAGCAACAATTATATTTGTTTAACAACTAAAAAACAACACATTATGTTTGATCAAAATGAATTCAAAAAATACGCAACAAAACACGTTGGTATTAATAGCTTAACTTACGATAGTTATGCTTCGGCAATTTCAACTGGTATTAGAAATTTAACACCTAATATTATTGAAGAGCGTCAATTAAATGTATCTGTGTTAGACGTTTTCTCTCGATTAATGATGGATCGTATTATTTTTTTAGGAACCGGAATTAATGATCAGGTTGCAAATATTGTACAAGCCCAATTATTATTTTTAGAATCAACGGATCCGAAAAAAGATATTCAAATTTATTTAAATTCTCCAGGAGGTTCAGTTTATGCTGGTTTAGGGATTTATGACACTATGCAAATCATTAAACCAGATGTAGCGACAATTTGTACTGGTATGGCGGCAAGTATGGGTGCAGTTTTACAATGTGCTGGAACTAAAGGAAAACGTACTGCTTTAAAACATGCTCGTGTCATGATTCACCAACCATTAGGTGGAGCTGAAGGGCAAGCATCAGATATCGAAATTACTGCACGTGAAATCGGAAAATTAAAGAAAGAGCTTTACGATATTATTGCATTACATAGTGGACAAACATATGAAAAAGTTTGGTCTGATAGTGATCGTGATTATTGGATGACTGCTCAAGAGGCTAAAGATTATGGAATGATTGATGAAGTATTAATGAAAAAACCATAATAAATAAATAGTATTAGAAAAGGCGTATTAATTATTAATACGCCTTTTTTTATGGAGTAAACTTAAAGCGTTTATAAACTTCCCAATTTAATTTTCCTTTTTTTAACAATGCAAATTCATTACAATTAAAATCAGGATTAAATTTTTTATTTTTAAATTCTTTCCAAGCTTTATGAAATACCTGTTTTTTTAAATCCCTAAACGCAATAGTTATATGTGGATGAAAACCCCTTAAGTTGTCGGATTGATTAAACAGGCTTAGATTTTTTTTGACGTGAAAAACTAATTTTTGTTGTAATAAAAAAAGGGATTCATTTTTTTCTACATCTATAAATATGACGCGCGGTTCAAAACAATAGAAGTTGTTTAATTTTATATGCATCGAATTTTCAAATGAGAAACCGTTTAAACAATCTAATAATTTTCCTTCTTTTTCTTCTTCCCATACAAATGGCATATGTAATGTTATATGTGCAGGTGATTGTAAGGCTCCATGAGAATTATAATGATTTGAAACATATTCTTTAATCGTTCGAATTTCGGAAAGTATGGGTTCGGGAGGAACAATGGCAATAAAATACTTTTGTAACATAACACTAAACTTTTATTCCTATTATTAAAACGTCGTCTACTTGTTCTAAGTTACCTTTCCAATCATTAAAAACAGTTTCAAGATTTTTATTTTGATCTGACAAAGGATAATCTTTATTAGAAACTAATAATTGGTTTAATGGTTTATATTTAAACTTCTTTCCTTTTAGCCCACCAAACTGATCTGCAAAACCATCAGTATATAAATAAAGAGCATCTCCTGCGTTTAATTCGATTGTGTGTAAAGAGAATGATTCTTTTCTTTCGCCTTGCCCAACAGGCATTTTATCTTTTGGTAAGGCTATGGCCTCAAAGTCTTTAATCAAAATAGGTTCATTATTAGCTGCGGCATAAGTTATTGTTTTAGGACTTTCATGTTCCCATAAATTCAAATCGATGCAAATTAAAATGCCGTCCATGCCGTCTTTTTGTCCCCCTTCACTAATAGTATTTACCAATCGTTCTCGCACATAATTAAAAATTTCATCTGGCCTTTCAATGTTTTTTTCCTTAATAGCTTCGCTCAAAAACCCCATGTTTAGTAAACTCATAAAGGCACCCGGCACACCATGACCCGTACTATCGCATACGGCCAAATAAAATTTGTTATGATGTTTTGTTGCCCAATAAAAATCACCACTGACTATATCTTTCGGATTGAAGTAAATAAAATTATTAGGAATGTTATGAGTAATAAAATCTGAATTTGCAATTAAGGCATTTTGAATTCGCTTTGCATAATGAATAGAATCTAGCGTTTCTTTTTGGTGCTCATCCACTAAATCTTTTTGAATTTGTAATTCTGCTTTTTGTTTATGAATTAAATGATTTTGTTTTTTTGAAACCTTAAAACGATTAAACATAAACACACCAAACAAACCAACTAGTAATATTCCACCATACAATGCAAATCGTTGTGTTTTTTCTTGTTTGAGTTGAACGTTAAATACCTTGCGTTCTTGCAGCGCTTTTATACTATCGGCTGTTGTTTTCTTATCATACTCGTATTGAAAACCTTTTTGAATTGAGTTTTTCCGATTTGCCTCATTATTAAGGCTGTCACTCATTAATTTATATAATACCTGCATCTCAAAAGCCTTTTGCCAATAACCAGTTTTAGAATATATTTTACTTAATACATTACTCGATTTTTTTATATTATCTGGATAACCAATTTCATTTGAAATTTGCAAACTACGTTCGGCATAAAACTGAGCATCTTTAGGTTTATCCTGATCAAGTAAGGCTTCTGCAATGTTTTGTAATGAAATTGAAATTCCTCTTTTGTCTTGTATCTCTTCCCTGATTTTTAAACTTCTATGAAAATATTCTAATGATCGACTTATCAAATCATTTTTTGATAAAGCTTTTTCTACGCCATTTAATTGTGACTGTCTGTAATAAACAAATCCAATATTATTTAACGTATATGCAATCACTTTTTTATTCTGCAATTCTTCTTGAAGTATTAAACACTTTTCGTAATTTTCTAAAGCCTTAGAGAAATTATGCTGATCATTATAAATAGTACCAATATTGTTTAATGTGATAGCGATTCCGGATTTATTGCCAATTTCAGTATATAGTTTCAGGTTTGTGGAAAAAGTATTTAAAGCTTTTATTAAGTCCCCTTGATCTTTATAAATAAACCCTATATTATTTAAAATATTCGCAGTATTATCTTTGTCTAGGATTTTTTCATAGATATTAAGGCTTTGAAGATAATACTCTAGTGCTTTTGGAATATCTCCTTTAAATTTAGCGAGGTAACCAATATTGTTAAGTGCGCCAGCAAGATTTCTTAAATAGGTGTATTGTAGTGGAGAATGATTACCAATTTTTTTTAATTGTGTTTCGCAAATGTTTTTAATTTTTTCATTGTATTTAGGCCATACAGAATCAGGCTCACCGCCCTCTATTAATTGATTTAAAATTGAACAACGAGTAGTATCGTGTTTAGCGTTATTAAGAATTTGTTTTAAGGAATCGACAACGTTTAATTGCGAGAAAGCCGAAAGACTAATAATGGAAAGACAAATGAAAAGTATTGTTTTCATAAACTAAATCTTCACACCAATTACTAAAACGTCATCCACTTGTTCTTGTTTACCTTTCCAGTCTTTAAAAGATTTATCCAAGCAATCTCTTTGTTCATCAATTGATAAATGTGCGTTAGCAACAATCACATCTTTTAATTTGTTGTATTTAAATTTTTTTCCTTTTGGTCCGCCAAACTGATCTGCAAAACCATCAGTGTAAATATAGATACAATCATCTTTTTGTAATTGGATAGTGTGGTTTGTGAAAATATCAGCAATACCATCAACATTGCTGCCTATTGGCGATTTGTCTGATTTTATTTCTAACATATCTAAACCATGAAACACTTCTCGTGTATTATTTATTAAATAAGTGTTTGCAATGTTTTTACGAATTAAACACATTGAATTAAATGCACCTGCATATTGTAAAGTAAGTGTTTTATAGCATAAGTTGCATAATGCTAAATCCATTCCATCTTTTACGGCGCTTGGGTCATAAGATTGGCGTAGGGTAGAATTTACCCCAGCATCTAAATATTGCAAAATATCAGCTGGAGCAGATAATCCTTTATCTTGAACTGCTTGGTTTAATAATTTCAAACCTATTACACTCATCATTGCGCCAGGAACACCATGCCCAGTACAATCAACAGCTGCAAATAAAACCGAACCTTCTATTTCATCCACCCAATAAAAATCCCCACTAACAATATCCTTAGGTCGATAATAAATCATACTTTTTGGAAGCAGAGATTTAACGTGGTTATTAGTAGGAATAATAGAGAGTTGAATTCGGAGCGCATACCTTATGCTATCCGTAATTTCTTGCTCTTTTTGTTTAAGTTCAGTGGTACGTTCTTCAACCAGTTTTTCAAGTTCAATCTTCGAATTTTTTAAGCGCTTGTCTTTTCTTTTAATAATTAAATATATTATCAAAACAACAACAATAATTACATGCGCCCAGTTTAAATTAAAAGTATAGTGAGGATCAGATTGTAATATATAAAGCATATTGATATTTTTAAAAACCAAAAGGGTTCATTTCCTATTATATTTGTATATAAAAATAATCAAATTTAATTAAGGACAACATAATATAAATGCTCTATGGCAGAAGACTTGCAATTAATTGGAAACACTAAAGATGAAAAGTATCAATCGTTACTTCCTCAAATAGAATCATTATTACATGGAGAAGATGACATGATTGCTAATATGGCAAATATTTGTGCTGCTTTAAAATTTGGATTTAATTTTTTGTGGGTTGGGTTTTATATTGTTAAAAACGACGTTTTAGTGCTGGGTCCTTTTCAGGGTCCTATTGCCTGTTCTCGAATTGTTAAAGGAAAAGGGGTTTGTGGAACTGCATGGAATAAGAAAGAAATCATTATTGTTGAGGATGTTGATGCATTTCCTGGTCACATCTCATGTAGCTCACTTTCAAAATCCGAAATAGTAATTCCTTTGTTTGACAGAACAGAAAATGTAATTGCAGTATTAGACGTTGATAGCGACACTTATAATTCATTTGACAAGATTGACGCTTTATATTTAGAAAAAATAATTGAGCTGCTGAATGTTTAAACTTGTCTAATTTGTTTTTTCGTTTAAATTTTTTAATCTTTGATATATTCACCATTAATAAAGAAATAAAATGGAAGTTAAACGCGTATTTGATATTTTAGACTTATACAAAACACAGTACAGAAAAGACGATGTTTTAAGTTCGAAAGTAAATAAAGAATGGAAAAAATACAGTAGTGATGATTTAATAAACTATAGTAATTGGGTTAGTTATGCCTTAATTAAAATGGGATTAACGGCCGAAGACAAGGTCTCTATAATTTCGAATAATAGGCCCGAATGGAATTTTTGTGATTTTGGATGCCAACAAGTAAATATTGTTACGGTTCCAATTTTTCCAACAATTAGCAATCATGATTTAAGTTTTATTTTAAATCATTCTGAAGCAAAACTTATATTTATTTCTGATAAAACAATTTACACAAAATTAGTTGCCTTAGAAAAAGACCTGCCAAACGTAAAACATATTATTAGTTTCGATAAAATAGAGGGCTTAATGTCTTTTGATGAATTTATTAATTTAGGGATTGAAAACGAAGCATTCGAAAAAGTTAAAGAAATAAAAGAATCAATTTTACCAAGTAATCTATTAACTATTCTTTATACTTCTGGAACAACAGGCGTTCCAAAAGGCGTTATGATTTGCCATAGCAACATGGTTTCTAATTTTGTATCGTGTCATGATTTTGCCCCATTTGCAAGCACATGGAGAGCTTTAAGTTTTTTACCATTAAATCATGTTTATGAAAGAATGGTTTCTGCATTATATTTATATAAAGGCGTTTCAATTTATTATGCAGAAGGATTAGAAACAATAGGAGATAATTTAAAAGAAATTAAACCACAAGTCTTTGTTTCCGTTCCTCGTTTAATTGAACGCGTTTATGAAAAAATAACTGCAACCGGCGAAAAATTGACAGGAATGAAGCGTAAAATTTTTGATTGGAGTTTACGAATTGCTAATCAATACGAGTTAAATAACAAAAACGGATTCTGGTATAAAATACAACATAAAATTGCCGACAAGTTAGTTTATAGTAAATGGAGAGCCGCAGTTGGTGGAGAACTTGTTTGTATAGCTTCTGGTGGCGCAGCGCTTAATCCGAAATTAGAGCGGATATTTTTATGTGCAAATATTATATGTTTGCAAGGATATGGTTTAACAGAAACTTGTGTAGTTGTGAGTGTTAACAGATACGGAGAAGATAATATTTGTATTGGTACTTGCGGCCCGGTTATTAGTGGTGTTCAAGTTAAAATAGCAGAAGAAAATGGAGAGATTTTGGTTAAAGGACCAAATGTTATGAGTGGTTATTATAAAAACGAACAAGCTACTAAAGAAGTAATTGATGCGGAGGGTTGGTTTCATACCGGAGATGTAGGAATGTTTGTTGAAGGCAGATTTTTAAAAATAACAGATAGAATTAAAGAAATTTTTAAAACTAGTTCTGGAAAATATATTGCCCCTTTAATGATAGAGAATAAGATTAAAGAATGTCGTTTTGTTGAACAGAGTATGGTTATTGGCGAAAGCCAAAAACATGCATCTGCCCTCATTGTCCCATCGTTTACAAACTTTAAAGAATATTGTAAAGAGCATAATATTAAGTGGACTACAAACGAAGAAATGAGTAAACATGATGAGCTGAAAAAAATAATTAATGATCATATTAAATTAATTAATAAAGTATTAGCGCCTTATGAGCAATTAAAACGTTGTGAAATTTTGAGTAAAGACTGGAGTATTGAAGGCGGTGAATTAACACCCAAAATGAGTCTTAAAAGAAAAGTTATCAAAGAAAAAAACATAGTCGCTATTAATAAAATTTTTTCTGTAGAAGATTAAATGCATCCTATTTCTGACAGGTTAATTGAATGGTATAAGGTTAATAAAAGAGACTTACCTTGGCGAAACACAAACGATCCTTATAAAATTTGGCTTTCTGAAATTATTTTACAACAAACCCAAGTTATTCAGGGCTTAAATTATTATTTAAAGTTTGTAGAAAGTTTCCCCACGGTTACCGATTTGGCAAATGCACCAGAGGATTTGGTTATGAGATTATGGCAAGGATTGGGTTATTATTCACGAGCGCGAAATTTACACTCAGCGGCTAAGCACATACAGGTTGTTCATAAAGGTGTTTTTCCAAAAACGTATATCGAAATTAAAGAATTAAAAGGCGTTGGTGA
Source organism: Bacteroidota bacterium (assembly GCA_043769975.1). GTDB lineage: Bacteria > Bacteroidota > Bacteroidia > B-17B0 > Aurantibacillaceae > UBA4416. Next base: position 7,327 of record JAYVIS010000434.1, on the reverse strand, counting down.
TTATACTGCTGCTGCAGTTTCTTCATTTGCTTTTAAGTTGCCTTATGCCGTAGTTGATGGCAATGTTTATAGGGTTTTATCACGATTGTTTAGTATTAGTACGCCAATAAATTCAACACAAGGAAAAAAAGAATTTCAACTTATAGCTAACGAAATTATTAATGTTAAGAAACCAGACTTGCATAACTCTGCAATAATGGAATTTGGCGCTTTGTTTTGTAAACCTCAAAAACCTGATTGTGCAGAATGTCCACTTCAAGTAAACTGTTTGGCGTTTCAAAACAAAACGGTTCAGGTGCTACCAGTTAAAATTAATAAGACAAAAATAAAAAACCGGTATTTTAATTATATCATATTTAATTATAAGCAATATGTCTATTTGTCAAAAAGAAACGAAAAGGATATTTGGCAAAATTTGTACGAATTTTTCTTAATAGAAAGTCCTGAAATTATAAATGAAGAAGATGTTTTGAACAATGAACAATTAAAAGAGCTAAGCGCTAATTTTATTCTAAAAAACAAGTCTGTATTAGCGAAACACATTCTTTCCCATCAGCATCTATATGCAGCATTTTATGAATTAGAAATAGATTCTCCATTAAAATCAAAGCAATTTATTAAGATTCATCGTTCAAAATTAATTGATTACGCACTGCCGCAATTAATAATCCGATATTTGCAAAACCATTAATTTCTGATGGTTACGAACTATTAAATTCAGGTTACAACAAAATTGTTTGATTGTGAATAAACTATATCTTTGGTTGTAGATTCATTATTTATTTTTTTTATCTTTGGTTGGTAAATCCTATCCAAGAAATGTTTCGAAAAATACCGTGCTATATTTTAGTGTTTTGTTCAATGTCTTTTTTTGCGCAAAACGAATTAGAAAATAAAAGCTCAATGGTTTTTCATTACAAGGAAACTACAGCAATGTACCATATTCCAAAGGACATCAATGGACAAAGTACAAAAACGATGATAAAACGAAAACTAGTCTTTTGTTCTATTCAACGATTAAACTTTTCAATTTGTAATAATTTATTATTGACAGACGTTTGTTTTTGCTAAACTTAATTCAAAGCACGATGGTGTTTTCTAATATACAAAAAGACTCTTTGTATATAGCAGAATCATTGTTTGAAAATCATGTCTTAAAGCGGATACATGAGTTTCCGATTTATAGTAACGCAACAATTATCGTTTGGCCATTAATTGTTTTAGCTCTTATTCTTATTAGTAATGTAACAGCTTATATTTCTAGTCCTAAAAAGTTTTTTGATTTATTAATTTCTTTATTTAGTCTTCAGGCCTCAAAACAATTGTTGCGTGAAGATTATAAATTGAATAAACGCATACCAATTTTCTTTAGTATAAACTTTCTTTTGCTAATTGCTTTTTTGGTTTTTAAAACAAACTCGTATTTTAACAATAACTTGTTTTCGCATTACAGTTCACTAGTTCAATATTTGTTTTTTGTTTGCATTATCAGTTTAGTATATGTTATAAAGTTTTTGGCAACGTTTTTCATTTCCTATTTGTTAGACATCGAAGACTTGGGAAAGGAATACATATTTAACGTTTTAGTATTTGGCCATTCGCTTTCTTTTGTTTTGTTCCCCGCAATTGTCTTTTTGGAGTTTTCCAAAATCCCAGCACATTTTTTTTTATATCCAGCCCTAATCATAAGTGGGGGGTTTTATCTGCTAAGGCTATTAAGAATTTTATACATTTCATACTCAGAACAAAACATTGGAATTGTACATATTTTTATGTACTTTTGTGCCTTGGAAATTCTACCACTATTGATTTTAGTTAAATTTCTCTTTTTAAATTTTTAAAGTATTTGGTTTTTTGATATGGCTATAAAGAAAAAAAAATCGGTTAAAATAAACGTTGCGAAATCAAAAAAAGTAGCCGTTGTTAAAAAAAACAAGAAAGGCACTTTGTCTAAGAAATCAGGAGCTGAACCTGTAAAAAAACCAGTAAAGGCTAGCCCTAAAAAAGCTACCGCAAAAAAAATTATAGCTAAAAAACCAATACAAAAAAAAGTAACAGTAAAGAAAGTTGCAAAAAAAATAGTTCTAGCGAAGAAACCAATCGTAAAAAAGAAAGTAGCAAGTGTTGTTGTAAAGAAAAAACCGCAAGAAAAAAAAGTAGTTAAAAAAGAAGAGAAAAAAGCGGTTTCTAAAAAGGTTTTATTGGCAAAAAATAATATTCCAAAAGTTGAAATAAAAAAACCTGTCGTTGATAAAAAATCAAAAACAGATGAACTTGAAGAAAAAGCGCAAAAAACGGTAAAAATTGGAGTTAAAACACGAAAGCAACTTGTTGCGGTTGTTCCACAACCAATTGTTGAAGTTTCAAACCACCCTAAAACTAGGGTTAAAACTCTTTTAATTTCTCAGCCAAAACCCGAAAATGATAAGAATCCTTATTATGATTTGGCGAAAAAATATAATTTGATTGAAACGTTTCGTCAGTTTATAAAAATTGAAGGTTTACCAGTAAAGGATTTTAGAAATCAACGAATTGATATATTGGAACACAAAGCGGTAATTTTGACTAGCAGAATGGCTGTTGATCATTATTTTAGAATGTGTAACGAAATGAGGGTTACTGTTCCCGAATCCATGAAATATTTTTGTATTAATGAAGCAACAGCATATTATCTTCAGAAATACATACAATACAGAAAAAGAAAAATTTTCTTTGGCCACCAGACCATCAGAGATTTAGTGGATGTTATAAGAAAAAATAAAGAAGAAAAATTTTTGCTTCCAGCTGCTGATGTTCATAAAGAGCAAATTTGTGAATTTTTAGATGCTATTGGTATTAAATATACAAAGGCAATAATGTATCGCACTGTAAGTGCAGATTTATCGGATATTAAAAATTTGAATGAATATGATGTTTTAGCGTTTTTCACATCAGCTGGTATTAATTCATTGAAACAAAATTTTCCAAACTTTAAACAAGGTAATACTCGTATTGCGTGTTTTGGTGCCGCGACTGCACAACCTTGATAAAACAGGGTTATCGATTGGATATTTATGCTCCGAATCCAAAAAACCCTAGCATGTCTGGCGCAATTGATGATTATATAAAAGAAGCTAACAAGCGTTAGATTTTTATATTACACAAGTAATAATGGCATTTTAATTTTATTGTTTCATGTTTTCTTTTTTAAAAATAGAGCGTCTTTGTAGTAAAACCGCTATTGATGCTTTATTTGCAAATGGGAAATCTAAAACACAGTTTCCTATAAAGCTTATTTATAAATTGGCTGAATTCGAAAGCCCTTTTCCAATAAGAGCGATGTTTGTTGTTCCAAAAAAAAAGCACAAAAGAGCCAACAAAAGAAATATCATTAAACGCAGAATGCGAGAGGCTTATAGGTTAAATAAACAAACTTTATATGATTCTGTCGGTAACACGAAATACGATATCATGTTTGTTTATTTAAGTAATGAAGAAAGCGATTATGCGTTTATAGAAAGTAAAATGGTTTTACTTATAAATCAAATGGGAGGAAAAAACTAGTTTTTCCTCCCATTTAATTTTATATATTTTGTTTTCTATTTAAATACGTTTATAGTGTTTTTCAAATCATATGATTTATCATCAAGGCCTTTAGCTTTAATAATATAAAAATAGGTTCCATCTGCTACAATAGATCCGCTTTTGTTTTTTCCATCCCAACTCATTTTACCAACTTCTGTACTTTCAAACATTTTTAATCCCCAACGGTCAAAAACAGTCATTGTTATTTCTCCCATATTTGTGGCGTCTAAATCAAATACATCATTTTTTCCATCTCCATTAGGAGTAAACACATTTGGTACAATTAAAAACGAAAGTAAATCAACTTTGATAAATCGTACTGCTGTATCCACACAAAAACCGTTAGTTGCTGTTAAAACAACCATATACACTCCTTGACTAGTGTAAATTGTTGAAGGTGAATTTGTAGTATAAGTTGTACTTGAGTTTCCAAGATTCCATGTATATATTACTGAACCAACTGGATTGATGCTTGTATTCGAGAAACTTACAACTAAAGGCATTAAACCTTGATAAGTATCGGCTGTAAATGATGCGTTTACTGTTTCATGAGAAACCGCTTGAGTTGCTGTTGCTGTACACCCATTTGCAGAGTTTGTAGCTATTACGGTATAAGTTCCTGCATTAGAAACATTATAGGTTGTGCCACTTCCAGCTGGTGAAGACCAAGCATATGTATATGGCCCACCAACCGAGCTATTTGCTGTTAATGCTAAGCTATTTGTTGAACATGGCACTACTGTTGAGCTTGATGTGATATTAACATTCACAAGGGTATTTGTTGTAATTGTAATAACAGATTGTGTTGAGCAACCTCCTGGATAGGCAACGGTTGTTGTGTATGTTCCAGCTACCGTTATTGGATATGGATTTACACTACTTGTTGTTACGCCATTAAACCAAGTGAAAACAACACCAGCTAATGAGCTTGAAGAAGTTGCTTGTAAAGTACTGTTAGTACATGTTATTGAATTTTGCGGAGTTACAGCTACTGCAACATCTGGAACTAAAGATTGAAGAGTGTAGGTTGTTTTACATCCAGTAATTAAGTTAGTTGCAGTTAACGTAAAAACACCTGTTGCTGTTGAAGACCCTGGATTACTAATAGGTGTTGGCGAAGGAAATGTTGGGGCTAACCACCCTAATGCAATTCCACCACCTGAGCTAGCTGATAAAGATATAGTTCCAGTATTACATATTGCAGTAAACGTTGCAACTGGCCCAACTGTATTTGAAGTTATGGTAACAGGAACGGTTGCAGTACATAAGCTTAATGTGTTAGTTAAAACAACAGAATAAGTTCCTGCCGCACTAGCTATAAAACTAGAGGTAGTGGTGTTCGTCCATACTGCAGTAGTATTTGTGCCAGTTACTGCACTTACTAATATTGTATTTGTTAAACAGGATAGGTTTGCAACAAGTGGACTAACCGTATAGGTTGGAGCATTTGTAAATGAATTAATTGATATGGTTGTAGTGTTTTTACAGCCATACAAATCGGTTACGGTTATCGAATAATCTGTTCCTGGTGTTAAGCCTGTTCCAACAGAGCCTGTTGATGCAGGGGGAAGCCAACTATAGGTGTATGGGGCCACACCACTAACTACGTTTAAAGTACCTGATCCTGTGGCATTTGTACAAGTTGCTTGTGCAGTAATATTTGTAACGGTTGGTGTTGGTGAAACATTCAAAATAATATATTTAACTGTTGGGCCATAACAAGAACCAGCTGGCGACATTGTTAAGGTATATGTGCCAGGTGTGCTTGTTAATATAGATTGAGTTGTAACTGAAGAAATCCCACTTCCACCAGGTCCATCCCATAAATATGGACCTAAACCCGTTGGAGCATTAATAAAGGCTGTACCAAAACCACAGGTTGAAACATTAATTGGAATCATTGGTGTGGCATCAAAAATATTACCGTTTAAGCTAATTTCTAGAGGTAAACATTGACAGTCAAAATAAGCATATCCATAATGACCTGTTTGAGTGCAATCGCCAACCGTAAATTGAATGGTTACAAAAGAACCAATATATGGTGATAAATCTAAAGTTTGGATTGACCAAGGTTTATAGTGACCTGCACCAAAAGCTATCCAGCCTACAGCTGTTGTTGTACATGCAGTACTAGGAGCTGAAAAGGCTAAATACGGACAAGATAATGTGTTTCCAGCACTGTCAATTAAACTAATATTTACATAAGGCTGTTCATCACAATTATGTGCACCCGTACTATTTAAAACTGCCGCAAAAGCAATTTGCAAAATGGCATTACTAGATGTTACGTTAAAAGATTGTTCAATCCTATCCACTTTTGCACCAGTTGCCACGTTATTAACACGAGCAATTTGAGTTCCTCCAAAAGGAGAAGTTAACGGTAATGCTGCTCCTACTGCAGGATCAGATCCGACAGAGGCTATTACCGCTGAATTAACAGCGCCAAGTGTTGGACAACAACCACCCATTGTTACAGAGTTTGTGCTTGTGCCTGTTGAGCCTATCCAACCAAAAAATGAACCGGCTTCAAAATCCATATTTGTACAAGATGGTTGAACTATAGTAACTGCTGTTGTTTTTGGAAAAAATGAAGATCCTCCTCCACTTTTAAAATATTTATTGAAAATAAACTCTTTTTTTGCAATTTGTAACTCAAGTTTTAATTGAGCGCCAATCATGCCGTGAGAGGTATTATGTTTTATAAATGCTGGTTCATCAAATCCTTTAAGAGAGTCGTTGGTTAAAAATCCATGTTGAGATTTTAGTGTATTTGATGATAAGAATATAACACAAACAAATAGTGTTTTAAAAATTGATTTCATAGTGGCGCAAATTTATTTTTCGCTAATGTAAAAAATTTATTTCAAAAACAACTAATCTTATCAAAGTTATTAACTGAAAGGGGTATTTTGATGAGTGAATAAAAAAATGGGGTTTATTTATAACCCAAATTGTTTAAAATGATGGTCAGTATGTTTGTAAAGCATATTGTTCCATTCGATTGCTGTTAATTTCCCCATTGAAGAATTTTCTTTTCCTTCAAAATAATGAGCGCCTTTTTTTTCAGTTTCTTTTATGTTTTCAATATAAAGCGCTTTTTCTTTTTCGAATTCGCGTTCATCTGTAATAATAAAAATGGGAGCTGTTCGAGAATTTTTAGGATACGTTTTTTCGCTAACAATAATATTTTTTATAAAAAGTTTCATCATGAGTTTTGTGAAAAAAGAAACGTGTGGATTTATTTTCTCATAAGCTAAACCATAAGAAACATTTAAATGAGCTAGCATTTATGCGGCGTTCATTTTGCCCCAAATAGGCTGAGTTTCAGGGGTTAAAGCAGACAATTTTTTTAAAGTTTCTTCGGTAGTTTGGGATTTGTAAATGTTTGGTAACGCCATAAATCATTTATTTTAAATTTATTAGTTCATTCATTTTCATAATTAAATCCATAAATAATATTTTTGGATTTGCATTTCGTTCTACATAATAAAACGAACTATTAAATTCAGTTGTTATTTTCTCGTAATTTTTAATATTAATAAATTTAGAAAATTTTTCAATAAATGTTTTTTCCTCTCCAGAGAGTCTTATTAAGTCAACACTTCCAAAATTAAACATCAAGCAGTCTCTAAACATTTCTAATCCATATTGTAAAAATTGCTTTTGTTTCTCTCTACCTATTCTAGCATTTTCATCAATCCACGCAACAGCCTTTATGGCATCAAAGTTCAAAGCTATCATCATAAAAGCTCTAAAGTTTTGC
>JAYVIS010000433.1:0-11595 GCA_043769975.1 Bacteroidota bacterium | reverse complement strand
CATTAGAGATGATGTTTTCATTTTTGAAGCCATGGGAAAAGTGAGGAAATATTTAAAAGATAATTTTTGGTGGACTTGGTTAATTATGGTTGTAACCATTATTGCTTTATCCATCCTCAATTTCTTCTTTAATCTTCCTGCAACGGTAATTAGCATGATGGATACGTTTTCAAGAATTAAAGATTTATCTCAAGTTGGTGAGCAAAGCGATAATTCTTTTTTATTGACTATGTTTTACACTTTAGGCATATTCTTAACAAGTTGCGCATCAACAATTGGACACGTTATTTCAGCCTTTAATTTTTTAAGCCAAGAAGAAAAACACGAAGGAAAAGGTTTATTAGAACGCATTGAAGAAATAAAATAATGCGAATTTTAGTTATAACCGTACTTTTTATTTTGCAAACCAAATTGGTGCAAGGTATTAATGCTGTTATAAAAAATGACACAAGCATCATTCGTAAAATAAATCCTTCAACAACTTTAGAAAAAAATGTATTCAGTGAAGTCAATTTAGATTTTGCAAAAAAAACTGAAGAAATTGATACCAATTTATTGCAACGCATTATTAATTGGTTATCTCATCTCCTATTTGGTGATTCAAATATTGAGAATGCCAGCGCCACTATGAAACTCTTTTTTTGGATTTTTATAATTGTTGGGCTTGGATTAATCATTTGGCTATTAACTAAAATTGAATTCACACGATATTTTAAACAGAGTACAAAAGCTAATGCCTTTAATTTTACAGATATTGAAGAAGATATTACTGGCATTAACTTTAGCGACAAAATAACTTTAGCTATAAGCGAAAGTAATTATCGGTTAGCAATAAGATGGCAATACCTGAAGCAATTAAGTATTTTAAATGAAAAGCAATTCATTGTTTGGCAACCTTATAAAACCAATATTGATTATAGTAATGAATTAGCTAAAACAAATTATCAAGCTCAATTTAAAGAAATCAGTAAAATTTACGATTATGCTTGGTATGGAGAGTATCCTATATCTGCTTTAAAATATGATGCAATTGAAGAACAATTTACTGCTTTCGAAAAACTCTTAAATGTTTAAAGGCAATAAAAAATATTATATAATGATTATTTCAATATTTATTGGAGTGGTTGTTTTACAATATAATATGCCAAAACCAATTAATTGGACAAAGACCTATTTTAAAAAAGATAAAATTCCATTTGGTTGTTATGCCATTTTTCATTTACTTGAAAACACGTATTGCAATGAATTAGAAACCAACACAGAAACACTTTATGGTTTGAATCATAAAACAACTAGTTCATACAACAGCTTAATTATCGTTGATCAACAAATTGACATTACAGAACTTGATTATAAAAATTTAATTTCGTTTGTCGAAAAAGGAAATACTGTATTGATGTGTGCAACTAATTTTGGAGATATTTTAAAAGACACCTTACACATTGATACAGAATCAAGCGATTTTAATGGGAATGCAAACTCTATTGATTCAATGATTAATAAACCATTATTTGAAATTAAATATACTCAAGAAAAGAATAATGAACTAAAAAAATTCGTTTACCCAATTATTGCCAGCGAAAGTTATTTCTCCGCAATTGACACTTTACAATTTACAGTAAGTGCAACTACTAAATTAAACAAGCCTATTTTAATACAAAAGAAAATTGGTAAAGGAAAAATACTTTTATGTTCAACACCAGATATTTTCGCAAACTTATTTATTGTAAACAGTCATAATCGTTTTTTCACCTATACACTATTAAGCAGCATCAAAAACAAAACTATTATTTGGGATGAATATTATAAATCTTATAAAATACAAAATAAAAGTATTTTTCAGTTTATTTTTAACAGCGATGCTTTATATATGGCCTATTCATTACTAATTTTGGGATTATTATTTTTTATGGTATTTGAAATGAAACGCAAGCAAAAGGCAATACCAGTTGTTAAACCATTAGAAAATACAACTTTAAAGTTTGTCGATGTAATTAGTCAAGTTTATTTTAATTCTAAAAATCATAAATACATTGCTGAAGAAAAAATACAGTATTTTTATTTTGAAGTGCGTAAAAAATTTGGCGTTAATACTTCTGAAATAAACGATGACTTTTTAAAAACCATTCATACAATTAGCAACATTGATTTAAAAGATGTAAAAGCCCTATTTACCTATTGCGAAAACCTAAAACATGCACCAAGTATAACTGAAAACGATTTACAAGAACTTAATAATAGAATTAATAAATTTAAACTAAAAAGCATACGATAATGGAAAATTTTGAAAATCGAGTTAATCTCACCGAATTAACATCAAAAGTAGAACGCATCAAAAAAGAATTAGCAAATTACTTAGTTGGACAATCTGAGCTAGTTGACTTTTTAATCATAGCATTACTTTCTGACGGACATGTTTTAATTGAAGGCATACCAGGTGTAGCCAAAACACTGACTGCAAAATTAATTGCAAAAACAATTCATGCAGATTTTAAACGCATACAGTTTACATCCGATTTAATGCCAAGTGATATAACAGGAACCTCCATTTACAATACAAAAACAAATGAATTTGAATTTAAGCCAGGCCCATTGTTTACAAATATTGCTTTAGCAGATGAAATAAATAGAGCACCAGCAAAAACACAAGCGGCATTGTTTGAAGCGATGGAAGAAAAACAAATAACCGTTGATGGAAAAACCTATTTATTGGATGACCCTTTTATGGTCATTGCCACACAAAACCCCATTGAACAAGAGGGAACGTACCGTTTGCCAGAAGCTCAATTAGATCGTTTTATTTTTAAATTGATTGTAAACTACCCAACATTAGAAGAGGAAACAAGCATTCTTCAGAATTCTCACACTAATAAAAATACGATGGATTTATCTAAAATAAATTCAATATTGAATAAAGAAGATATTAAAACCTTACGTTCAACCGTTTCTGATATTTACATTGAAGAAAATTTATTAAAATACATTGCGCAAATTGTAGCGAGCACTCGCCAAAATGCTTCGTTGTATTTAGGCGCCTCTCCAAGAGCATCAATAGCAATATTAAATGCTGCTAAAGCTTCCGCCTGTATACACGGTAGAGATTTCGTAAGCCCTGATGATATTAAAAATGTAAGTGCTCCCGTTTTAAGACATCGTGTTATTCTGACTCCAGAAAAAGAAATGGAAGGAATAAATATTGATACCGTAATAAAACAGTTAGTAGATAAAATAGAAATACCGAGATAAGCCATTTTTATCAAACAAATTAAATACATATTTGAAACATTAGGTTTTACTAAGCAGTTATATATAACGCTTGGTGTCACAGTGACTGTTTTTGTATTTGCATTTATTTATCCGTGGTTGTATTTAATTGGGCTTATTTTGTTTTGGTTAATACTTATTACAACTATTATTGATGCCGTTCTATTATTTATAAATCCAATTGGCGTTACTATTAACAGGACTTCAACTTACGAAAAACTATCGAATGGAGACGAAAATGATATTTTTTTAGAAATACAAAACACTTACGCTTTTAAAATTAAAACGTTAATCATTGATGAAATTCCGGAGCAGTTTCAATTTCGAAATTTTTTAATAAAAAAAACATTAGCAATTAATGAAACTTATAAATTTAAATACAATGTTCGCCCAACCAGCCGTGGCGAATTTAAATTTGGAAGTAGCATAGCATTTGTAAGTTCACCCATTGGTTTTGTAAAACGAAAAATAACAAACCCTACTCCATTAACCATGGCGTGTTATCCATCATTTATTAAATTGAGGCAATATGAATTAATGGCAATTAGTGATAAACTGGTTGATGTTGGGGTAAAAAAATTACGAAAAATAGGACAAAGCACCGAGTTTGATCACATTAAAGAATATGTAATTGGAAACGATGTTCGAACCATAAATTGGAAAGCTACAGCGCGTAAAAATCAATTAATGGTAAATCTTTATAGAGATGAACGTGCTCAGCAAGTATACTCCATAATTGATATGGGGCGCGTTATGCAAATGCCTTTTGAAGAATTAAGTTTATTGGATTATTCGATAAATGCAGCTTTAGTACTAAGCCATATTAGTTATACAAAACATGATAAACCAGGCTTATTAACGTTCTCGAATAATTTACAAAACTTTGTAAAGGCGGATAGGAAAGGAAATCAGCTTTACCGGATACAAGAAAATTTATATAATGCTAAAACCAATTTTGAAGAAAGCAATTACGAGGTTTTATTATCACAAGTAAGAGCCAAATTATCTCAAAGAAGTCTGCTATTATTATTTACAAACTTTGAAACCCTCGCAGGGTTAAAACGCCAATTAAAATACATTAAGCAACTTAACAAACATCATTTGGTAGTAGTGATTATATTTGAAAATACAGAATTGCATTCTCTTTTAAATAAAAAGGCATTAAACACTTCTGAGATATACAGCCAAACCATAGCCAAAAAATTTGAATACGAAAAAATACAAATAACTATTGAACTCAAAAAAGCCGGGGTTCAATGTGTTTACACAAAGCCAAAAGACTTAACTGTAAAAACTTTAAATAAATACCTTGAGTTGAAGTCTAGAGGGATGATTTAATTTTTTATTCATTCAATATATGTAACACATCTATTAAATAAAAACTCTATAATATTTCAGTGATACTAAATGCTTTTTAATCAATATCCACGAGACAAAGTAAGAGAGAAAACAACAACTCATTAATAATTATCAAGTGGCAAGTCCTTATTTATTCTTTTGTCAGCCATAAATAAAATTCTATCTGAATCAGAAAAAGGAATATTTAATTTTTTACAAGCAACCTTTAAATCTTGTAAATAACGAAAGTAAAGTTCAATCTGTAGCTGTATGTTTTTAGTGCTAGGATATGTTTTTAATTTAAGTTTCTCCCCCTTATAAATAATTCTAAAAACACGCTGATCAATAATCTGGTAATTTTTTTTGTTTTTAAATCTTAAAATTGTAGATGCCATTGGAAGCTGAATTCCTTTCGTTAAAAGCAACTCTTCAAGAATTTTTGCTGTTTTTTCCTTATCAATTTTAGTTGATTCTATATCAATGCTATTAATCAATTTCAAAACATTACTCTTAATATCAACGTAACGGCTTACCTTCCATAAAACAATTTCATTAATGGAATTTTGGTCAAAACTCTTTTTCGAATTGTCAAGTTTATCTGTCAAAGATTTATGATAATTATATCCAAAATCACCATCGGACATTCGAAATCCTTTATCAAATACTGTTTTGTGAATCATTAAATAATATTTAATAAAGGATTAAATTCATTAGAACCATAAGAATACAAAAATTACTAAGCCTCAACTTCAGTTACAATACTAGGGAAGATACGTACGTTATTATTTTCTTCTCTACGGAATTGGTAAGTATATTTATAATGCGCCTCTAAGCCCGATTTATTTGGTAAACCGTTAATCATCATAATATTTCTATCTTTTGCAAAGCGTAATAATTCACGTAAGTAATGTGCCGAAATTTGTCCAACCTCATCAATAATACAATGTACTCTAAAATCAGAACTGCTGCGGTGAGAGGATTCTTTAATAAATACATGTAATAAAGTAATGTAAATAATTGCTTTTACTAAAACGTCTGTTCCAGTACTACCAATACTATCAATTTTATGCGTCCAACCTGTTTCGTTTAAACCTTCTTTGATATTAAATTTCAATTCAAATAAATCTTGTAAACGGATTTCTTCTTGTTCTTGCTCTTTAATAGCAGTTCTTAATTGATCTAATAATTTTACAGCACGGTTACTAATTTCACGGTTTTTATGAGTGGCAAAATCGGTATTAAATAAACCTTCGTTATATACTAATCCGTTTTCTTCTCTAAATTCTTGAATACGTTTTAATAATTTGTACACTTTATTATCCGATTCTTCTAAACGAATTTTAATAAACTCAATTAATTTAGATTGTTCGAATTCTGCCTTTTTAAAATCTTCAGCAATTAAAGTAATGATGTGTTGAATTTTATCTTTTTGTCCACTCAACTCTTTTACTTTAGTAGCAATACTATCTGTTACTAAACCAATTTGAGTTGCTGTCTCTGCAATTGATAATTCAATTTTTGCCTCGTTAATAAATGAACGTAAGTTTTGTGCAAAACGCTCGTATTCACCTTGCGTAGCATCATTACGAATAATGAAGTTGAAGTGATTATCAATTCTGAATTTACCAGAAAATTCATTCACATAACGTTGAAAAGCTGTGTACTCTTCATTAAAATGCGAATCATTTTTCAATAATTGCGTACACAAATCCATTACACTGTAATTAGTTTTTTTAGGTTCTGCTCTATCAATGATATCAGCATACTTATTAAACACAGGAGTTTCACGGAAATTTTTAGTGAAATAATTAATACCGTTATTAAAATCAATTAATTCTTCTTCAAACGCACGTTTTTGTTTATTCAACTCCATGCGTTTAATATTGAACTTGCGAGAAATTTCTTCTAACTCAGCTGTTAAATCATTAGCAGTTTTAACATACTCATCTTTTTTCTGAATTAAATCAGGTAACTTGTCAAAAATCTCACGTTTATCTTTTAAATAGTCGCTCACGATTTGCGAGTACTGATCAATTTCTTTTAAAGCTTCTTGTAATTCCTTAATTTTAGCATCAATTCGTTTAATCTCTTTGCTATCAACACCCTTCGCTTTAAAGTTGGTTTCTTTTTCGTTACTTAATTCAGTTTCTTTTTCTTCGTATTCTTTAACTTGATTTTTCTTTTCAACTTCTAATTCACTGATTTCAGTTTCTTGTCGTCCTTTTAAGTCAGCTAAACGCTCATCATTAAACGCTTTTAATTTATCTATCTGAACATTGAAATCATTTAGCAAATTATTTTTCTTTTTATTTAAGATTGCTAATTCTTCTTCAATAATATTTACTTTTTGCTTATTGCCAGTTAATGATTCTTCAACCTCTTTACTTGCACGCTGCTTCCAGTCTTCTAACTCAAGAATTAATTTTTTCTCACGTTTTTCTGCTAGCTCTAAAGAGTAAGTTAAAACTTTTAAATCTTCTTTTAACTCACCTAATTGTTTACCAAATTTATCGGCAGCCAACATTTTTTCTTCGGTGTTAGTTCCTTGAAACTGATTTAAAGATTCTTCTAAATCTCTAATAATAGCAAGTTTTTCGTTTTTTTCAAATTGATAAACTTCAATTGTTTTTGATACAATGCTTACGTCATCTAACTTTAAAGAAATGCCGTACATTGATAAATCGCCTTTGTTCTCAACTTTAGTAGGAGTTAAATCTGTACGAAATAATAAATCTTCGTTTACGATTTTACCAATAGTTTGATGCCAGTCTTTTACATTTTTTTCTAAATATCCATAAAGTGCGTCGCCCTGTACATTTAGTTTTTCTTCGATAGTTTTAATCTCAGTTTTTACTCTGATGATTTCATTATTTGTTTTTTGAATTTGATTTGTTAAAGACGTTTTCAAACGTAACTCTAAACTTTCCCATTCTTTTTGATTGCTTTGAACCAAGTTAGTTTTAATAGCTAACTCACTTTTATTCTTATAATTAATGGCTCTTAAATCAGCTAATTCAGTTTCCTGACCTTTAATTTCAGTTTCATAAAAGCGTGTATTACGAATTACTTTTTCTTCAGCTTTTAATTCGTTAAATTCAATTTGTTTAGCAGTAACATCCGCGTTAAGCTCAGTTAAAGCTTCCTCACGTTTTTGTTTTAATTCAACATCCTTTTTACTGTATTCGTTTTTTTGCAATAATTGTAATTCGTTATAGTGATTAAATATTTCACCAGTTTTCGAATTTATTTTATTAACGTAAGCAGTTTTATCATTACGTAACTGTTCAACTAATGAAGAATACTTCATTTCGATACTTTGGACATTACTAGTTAATGATTCGTATTCACGACGAGCAATATTATATTCAACTTGAAGTTTTTCGCGTTCTGTATTTTTACTTACAGCTTCCTCTATATTTTTTTCTTTGTATTCTTTTAATTTTTTATTGGCTTCACGAATCGTTCTGTCATAATAACCAATTTCCTCACGCACATCTTTTTGCTTTTCTTCTAAAGCAATTTTTTGATCATCATGAATTTCAGTTATTTTATCTAACTCTTCTTGTTTAGCTTGTGAAGCCTTAATTACAGTTTCGTTTTGCGTTTCAGCATAACGTAAACTACTTCCAAGCTTATCAGCCATTTCCATCTGAGCACCTTTCAACATATGCACTTGGTCATATTTTTTATCAATAAACTCAATTAATTGCTGAGTCTCTTTTTTTAAATATGTTTCAATGTCCGAATACTTTTCGTTGAACTGGCGTAATTGTCTATCAACCTGCTCTAACTTAATACTACTGTTTTCAGTAGAAAGCGAGTTTGCAATAAAATCTTTAATAAAGCGGCTATCAATACTACTTTTCGAACTTAAGAAAACGTTAGTAATTGATTTTGGAATATTTTGATATTTTTCGTTTCCTTTTAATAAATGGAATTTCGTTAAAGTCTTATCTGTTTCAGTTCCGTATAAAATATTTCGGTAACGTTCAAATGTATCAATTTGTCCTGAATAGAAAATACTACGTTTATCAAAACCAGCTAAAACATCTTTAATTTTTAAAGCCTCATCATTTTCGTTAAAGAAAAAATCAGGACTATATTCTGCATCAATAAAACGGAACACTAATTTATTATGACGATAAACAATTACAAAAAACGGTTTATCTTCAGTGCGTATTTCATAAATTAAATATGAGTTTTCAAATTTAAAATAATGTTCGTCAAAAGGTTTTTGCGAAGGTGATATTCCTAAACCACGTGTATTTGCACTATAGAAAAACAAAATCGCACGTTGCAACGATGTTTTTCCAAAGTTATTTGTACCAACAAAACACGTATTACCACTAAGTTCCAAATCGGTATACTTTACATTGGCAATGTTAATTTGTACAATTCTATTTAATATTCTGCAATTATCCATTTTTTTCTATTATTCTTTTGAGATTTAATTACTCAATTTATTCAACAATTTATTTCTTTCTAATTCACTATTTTAATAATCGTATAAACCAACAGATACTGGTTTCTCCTCTTTTACTTTTGGCGCTTTCGGATCTTTTGGTTTTTCTTTAACCTTTGCAGCTGCAGCATTTAAAACAACAATAGGGTATAAACCAATTGATTTACGCTTTTCATTTACAGCAACCGCTTCTTTTCCTAATGTTTTTTCATAACCTAAATTTGGTTCGTAAAAAATCATTGGCAAGGCACTTAATACTGTTCTTCTATCCACAACAGTTGCATAATATTCAGGAGATATTTGTCCAGCTTTTAAAGCTTTTACAAACATATCATTCAACACTTCGTTTTTAGCATCCGAATCGTAATTCATTAAAATTGTTCGAGCTGTAGCACAAGCATTTTTATTCATCAATTTCATATTAGGAAAACCAAACATCTTTATATTCTTTATTAAACTAATTGCAACTAACGAATCTGCTTTGCGTTTTTCAATAACCATTTTATATTTTGATTTATAATCTGGTGTTGCTTTATTACAAGTTGGATTACTCATACACTTGGCACAAAAATCGAAAGCTGCTTTATAAACTGGTGTTGTAAATTTTTTACTAGTTTCAGTGTAAGCCATTATTTCCTTTTCCCAAACTAAATTTCTACTTGCTTTCCCTTCAGCTTGCCATTTAGATAAATTTGCTTGATATTCTTTTTTAGTATTTTGATTATAAAAAATAATCCCAGAAACTTGATTACTATCAATATCATAACCAGCCTTAATAGCTTTTTCCAAAAAACTTAATGCTTTATATTCTTCCTTAATAGATAAGGCACACATGGCGGCTTTAAAATAGTGACCAGGATTTATTTCTCCTGTGTAATTTTCAAATGCAATATCAAATTTAGCATAAGCATATAATAAGGAATCCTTAGCGTACATTCTTTCTCCAGCAGAAATATTTTTATGGAAGTTAATAAAACTGGAATCCATTGTCGAATACTTTGTTTGTGCTCCTAATTGGAACACCACAAAAGAACATAAGATAAATAATAATTTCATTTTTTTATTTTAGTTATAAATTAAACCTTGGGTATCATCAGTACTAGTCCCATCTTCGTAAATAGCCACAGAATTAATAATTTCTAGTAAGTAAGAATAAGAATCTAATACTTTATAAGATTCTGATTTTTCATCTTCTAATTCTAAAAAGGAATCACGGCTCATTAAATCACATATTTCACGTACTTTATTATGTAATGTTTCAGAACGGTATAAAGGAATTTTTTGTAATTTTTGTTTCAAACGAACATTTGCATTACACTCTTCAGCAATTTCTCCTGGACGAAAACGAGAACCAATTCCTATTTTATTATCCATGCTAGCAAACAAATCAATAATATCAATGTATCTCTCAAAACGTTCAAGCTTTTTCTCAATTTCACTATTAGGTTCGCTTAATTTAGCAAAATAAAAAAAATTATTTCCACGTTCAATATTGTATCTAATGACATTGAAATAAGCTTGTAACCTGTCAAAATTATCAGGATTATTAATTATATCATATAATCTATTCATTCCATCACGACTACCATTACTTGATATAAATGCACCGCGAGCCATCACAGAAAAAATATCGTGTGTCTGTTTTGGTAAGTTAAAATTTATTGAGTCTTCCATTTTAATTTGTATTATCGTTTTAATCTTTTCTATTTAACCTTTTCTTTTTTTGCTTTTTCTTTAATTGGCAAAATCAAGGTATAACCTAATCGCTTTTTAATATTTGTTACATCTTCAACATAATCATGGTATTGAAGTCGGTATTTAAAATCCAACTTAGTTTGGTATTCCATTGCAATTTCAACAAACAAAGAAAGTCTGTCTTCAAAAGATACATTACCAATAGCTTTCGGGAATTTATATTCAATTAAATATTCGAATAGATTATGTTTGGTTTGAGCTAAAAAACGTTCTACTAATTTTTCAGTATCTAATTTTATATTTTGTTCAAGCCCTTTATCCTTAAAGTTAACCGACATTTTATCGGCAACTCCTCTCACCATTAAACGAGTAATTTTATATTTCTCAGCAATACGTTTGCACAACACATGCCCTTCATCACTATACAAAAATTCAATTGGAATTTTTGTTTTTGGTGTTTTGTGTCCGTTATGTTTAAGGGTATTAATATTGCTTACAATTTCTCTAAAATTTGTTTTGTAATGCAATGCACCATGATCTTTAACTTCTTTTAAGCGTTGTGCTTTTTTATAAACATCAAGTTGAAACTGAATTTTATTAATGAAATCCGTAATATCAGTTTGAATTTCAATTAAGAAATCGAGATTTTCAATTAAGCTTGACTTCAAAGCAGATACAATTCCAAACAATTCGGTATCATTTGTAATATTAAATAAAACACGAGTTTCATCTACAATTGCAGATGTTTGTTTAATAAAATCAATGATTGTATCACGCTTTTCACGGTAGTCTTCAAGCTTTTGTAATTTTATGCGATAGTTACCTTCATTTTTATA
>JAYVIS010000432.1:0-7889 GCA_043769975.1 Bacteroidota bacterium | reverse complement strand
ATACCTCCAAAAAACAGAGAATGCATGGTGTTATTTATACTATCGTAAGTTGAAATTTTAGCTGAATGATAGTTACTTAAATATTGATTAAATGTAGTAACTGGTGTGTGGCCACTTGCTTTGATATCTACCGGATATAAAAATGGTAAATCAATTCCAATTTGAAAAACTCCAGATGCTATGGTGTATCCTTCTTCGCCTGTTGGAAAAATTTGAGGCATTAAATTATAATCCCTTCTATGTAAGTGCACCATATCAGTTGTTTTTGTATAATTAGAAACACTTAATACAGAGCCTGAATTATTAATATTGAATTTACTTAAACCGTCTACATAAGTTTGCGTGTAAGTAGCCATTCCCATTGGGTTATAACGCCCATCAAATTTATGACCACCAACTAAATAAAACATTGATCCAATTTTCCCTAATTGCCCACCATTTACTGCAAATCTAGAATCTGTTATTTGTTTAAAATGAGAAGTAATTGGAGTTCCATTTACAATCGCATTTATTAAACCACTTACAGAAACCGATGTTAAATTAGGATATGTTAGATGATCCGCTATTGTTGCACTATAACCATATCCTCCAATGATATAAAGCGAATCGTTATCTTGATAAAAATTCATATTAGTTGATTGCAACTGTTCTTTTAACCCTATAGCTAAAGTATTAACAGAAGCAGTCCAATATTGATTATTAACGACATCAATTACATAAATATCCGTATTACTACTAGCAGCTAAAAAAGCATTGAATGGTTGGCGTGCATGTAAACCATCTTTTCTTCCACCAATAACTAACCACTTGCCGTTAGATTGAGCAACAGCAAATGAATGTAGGCCAGGTAGGCCACTAACAGTTACAGATTTTAATTTTACAGAATAATTAAATGGGATTGTTTGTGCATTGCTTATTATTGCCAAAGCAAAAATAGAAAGGATGATAGCTATAGTTTTCATAGTTTGATTTTTATTTTATGAAAATATTGTAAATGAGTTTATTAGTTGGTGACTTTTGTTACTTATGATTATAGATAAATTATTTTTATATTTAAGTTTATATTATTTTTTAAGTCAAAACTTGCTTTTGTAAAATTTGGACGGTTTGTTAAGCCAATTGATTGAAAATTTGAAAATCCAATACCTTCTATTGGTAAAATAAACCCTTTGTCTATCTCGCCATTCTCATTTTCATCATGCAGTATATTTACAGCATACTTACCTAATGGAAGATTACTAAAAGTTACTGTTGACGATTTGTTTTGGATTTTCTCCTTTAATATTTTACAACATTTTTTGTAATCTTCATCAGGAATTGTCCCATCCTTATTATATAAAGAAAATTGAACAACTCCTTTTGAATTCCTCAAACCTATAACATCTATGGTTATAGAATAGGTCTCAGCTCTTTTATTATTAAATGATGAAAGGATCAATAATGATATGCTGACAAGTACAAATAAACGTAATTGTGTCATTTTATTTCGTTTTTTTATTTGTAATTTTTTCCTTTAAACGATCTACTAAATAATATACCATTGGCACTAAATAAACAGTTAATATTAATGAAGAAAAAAGTCCGCCAATAATTACCCATGCTAATCCATTTTTCCATTCACTAGCGGTTCCTTTACCTAGTGCAATTGGTAACATTCCAATAATCATCGCTATAGTTGTCATTAAGATTGGACGCATACGACCTTTACCTGCAATGATTAAAGCTTCTTTGTAATGCTTCCCTTCAGCTTTTAATTGATTTGTAAAGTCTACAATTAATATCGCATTTTTTACAACTAAACCCATTAGCATTATCAAACCAAGTAATGCAAATAAACTCAAATTATTCATTGATAAATTTAATGCTAAAAATGCGCCAATAGCGGCTACTGGAATTGAAAATAATACCACAAATGGATAAATAAAACTATCATATAAAGCCACCATAATTAAATAAATTAATAAGAATGAAATTAATAAAACAGAACCTAACGCTCCGAAGCTATCATTTTGTCTTTTGATATCACTACCCCAAGTCATTTCAATTCCATCTGGTAATGGATTTTTATTTATATAAGCTACTACTTCATCTGCAACTGTACCTGAAGGTCTTCCAAGCGCATCGGAGGTAAGTGTAACTGCTGGTTGTCTATCTTTTCTTTCTAATAAGGATGGAGAATTATCTCGCTCTACAGTAGCAAATTGTGATACTTCTATTGGTAAGCCCATTGGATTAACAATAGATAGTCGTTGCACATCTTCATAGTTTTGTCTATTGTTACCATCAAACCAAATCCTTACAGGATATTCTGTTCCATTTTCAGTTAATGTAGCATCATCATTACCAGTAAACGCAGTTCTTAAATTTATTCCAACATATGCTGTTGTTAATCCTAAGCGTTGCATTTTGTCTTTGTCTGGAATTATTTTATATTCAGGACTACCTTGTTCTACAGATAAACGCACATTATCTGACCCTGGTATTTTTTCAATCACAGATTTTAAATCATTACCTGTTTTCATAACCAAATCTAAATCGCTTCCGCTTAATGTAATTTCTATTGGAGCTGAACGTGGAATTAATCCTAATGCCGCCATCGAATAATTTATACCAGGGAATTTCATTTTTAAATCTTCCCGAAGTTTTTTCATAAAATCTTCAGTTGGTTGTTTGTTGCGTTCTTTGGCAGATTTCAATTGAATAGTGAATTCAGTTTTATTGGCTGAACCTACACCTAAACTTCCAATGCCAGTACTCGGACCACCTATGTTACTGAAAACAGTAGAGACATCTGCTTGTTTGATAATATAGGTTTCGATTTTTTGAGCAATTAAATTGTTTTGTTGAATTGATGTAGATTTATCAAACTCCAAAGCCATACGAAATTTACCTTGATCACCAGTAGAGATAAGTTCTTTACCAATAATACCTTGTTTCATTACTCCCAAAGTAACAGCAAAAAGAAAAATAACGATGCCAGTAAAAATTAACTTATGGCTAAGTATCCATTCTAATTGTTTGCCATACCAATTTGTGAAATTGTCTAATTGATGCTCAAAGCCAAGTAGAAAACGATTGAAGAAGTTAGTGGGTTGCAAATCTTCTTTCTTGCCAATTCTTGATGCTAACCAAGGTGTAAGCGTAAAGCCAACTAATAAACTAGTTAGTGTAGATGTTACAACAACTACTGAAAATTGTTTGAGCATATCTGCCACAAATACTTGCAAAAACAATATCGGTAAAAACACAACAACGTCAACCAATGTGATAGACAATGCAGAAAATCCAATTTCCATTCGTCCATCCATTGAGGCAGTGCGTTTTTCTTTTCCCATATCTAAATGCCTTTGAATATTTTCCAAAACCACTGTAGCATCATCCACCAAGATTCCTATAATTAAAGACATGGCGAGCAAGGTCATTAAATTTAAAGTGTATCCTAAAAGCCACATAACTGCAAAGGCTGTTACCAAAGATGTTGGAATTGCAATAATTACAATTAACGAATTTCTGAAGCTTCGTAAAAATAAAAGCATTACTAACGAAACCAATATAACCGCTAAACCTAAATCAAATACAACTGAATTTACTGCTGCAATTGTATTGTCGGTGCTATCATCTGCAATGATAAATTTCACAGCTGAATTACTGTTTTGTGCTTCGATACTTTTAAATTTTGCACGTACCATTTTTGAAACATCAACGGCATTTGCATCTCCTTGTTTTTTTAACATAATCCCAATACCATCTTTTCCGTTGTATCTACTGATAGATGTCGTTTCTTTTATTCCATCAACTACTTGAGCTATATCTTTTACATAAACGGGACTACCGGGCATTGGCATAGCAACCTGAACATTTTTTATATCGTCAATCGTTGCAAACTTTCCAGTTAAACGAACTGAGCTATTTTCCTGATTCGTTTGTACTTTTCCGGCAGGTAAATCTAAGCCTGAACGATTAATTGCCTCAACAACCTGATACAATGAAATTTTATATAATTTTAATTTATCTCGGTTTGCTTTAACTTGTATTTCTCTTTCTTCACCACCTAAAATTGTTAACTCTGCAACTCCTTTTATCTGTTGGATTTGTGGAAGATACTCGTCTTTCATTTTTTGATAAAACTCAGTAGCAGGTAAATTACTTGTTGCGCTAATGGACATAATCGGTAAATCATTAGGCGAAACTTTACTCATTACTGGACTTAAAATATCTTGAGGTAAATCTTTGCGAATATTGTCAATGTAGCGTTGAGCATCTTGCATAGTTTTATCTAAATCAGTTCCATATTTCAGGTTGGCAATAATGATAGAGGCGTTTGGTAAAGATTTAGTCACTAAATAATCAACACCTTCCAAATTAGATAAAGCATCTTCAATTTTTCGAGACACAGAAGTTTCTACTTCATTGGGTTCTGCTCCAGGATATACAGTTTTAATAACCACAACTGGTTGATTAAAATCAGGCATCAATTCATAGCTCAAGTTTTTATATCCGATAACTCCCAATAAGGTAAGTACGCTAAAGAGAACTATTATTAGCGATGGACGTTTGATTGATATTTCTGTAATATTCATATTGTAAATTATTTAGCAGTTACATTTGCATTATTAAAAAGATTATTAAATCCATTAGTGATGATTACATCACCATCCTCTAATCCTTTTGATACAACCGTTTTATTTTTTATTTTTTGAGCAATTGTTATGTCACTTAGAACAGCCTTTCCATCCTTTACTTTATAAACTTGAGGTTGACTTGACGTGCCAACAATAGCAGAAGCCAGTATAATAATTCCAGATTTTTGATTTTCACTTTTCATACTTACTTTACCAAACATTCCAGATTTAATTTTATAATCGTTGGTATTATTTACAATAAATTGAACAGTGAAGCTACTACCCATGTTGGCTTTGCTACCTATCATTGTTGCTTTTCCTGATAACATCTCATTTGCATAGGCATCTGGATTAATCGAAAAGGTTTGATTTAATTGAAATAAACTTAAATCATTTTCAGACACATTAACCGTAAATTTCAAAATTGAAATATCTGTGATTTGAAGTAATGGAACACCCGGAGCAGCAAATGCGCCCTCTTCAGTAAGTTTAGCGGTAACTACTCCATTAAAAGGTGCTTTGATGGTTGTCTTATTAATTTGTTCAAGCAAGGTTGCTCTTTGAATTTTTGCAGATTTTAAACCTAACTCTGCTTTCTCTAATTGAATACCTTGTACGGCATCTGCATTCGCTAAAACAGTAAATCGTTTTACATCAGCTTCTAATCCTTCAACTTGAACCTCCGCTGATTGTAATTGCAATTTCAATAGTGAATTATCTAACTGAATTAATGATTGCCCCTTTTTTACAAAAGTTCCAACGTCAACTAAAACATCATTTATTTTGCCTTGTATTTCAGTACTCAATTTTGTTTCCTTATTAGGCTCAAACGTTCCTGAATAAGCGAATTCCTTGCCAATTAATTCGGACTTTATTGTATCAATCTGAACATTGATTGCTTTTTCTTTATCGTATTGATAAACTTTATTTTTTGCAATTTCTTTATTGCTTTTTAATTTGATAACTACTATCGCAATCAATGCTAATGGTATGATGATGTATAAAACCTTTTTCATTCTCTATTATTTTTAATTATTAATTTATTTAGTGTTTAAAATATTTCCTGATACTTTTTTAAGTTCCAAGTCCGCTTTCATTACATCTACTAATGCAGATAAATAATTTTGCTGAGCTTCCTTTTGAGTGTTATCTGAAAGTAATACATCAGTTAATGATGCAACGCCTTCTTTTTGCTGAATAAGTGTTTTTGAATATATTGTTTCTGCAATCGCCAATTGTGATTTGGAATTTAATAGATTAGAACTTGCAACTTCATATTGCATTTGTGCATTTTCAATCTGAACATTTTGTTTATCATTTAATAATTCTAATCGAGTTGTATTTTGTTTTAACTCTTCTTTCTTTTGAAAAATACGATGTTCTAAAGTGGTACCAGAGAACATCAGCCACGACATTTTAACTCCTGCAAATCCAATAGGATAAGTTTTAAAGAAATCATTTGTGCCACTATAGTTTCCATAGCCAGTTGTTCCATAAGTACCATATAGAGAGAAAGAGGGTAGGTGTGATAGTTTTAATGTTTTTAATTCCGATTTTAAAAGCAACGTTTTAGTATTAAACAATAAAATATCTGAGGATGGTTTGGTTGTATATTTTACTACTTCAGATGATGTGTTAAATGTTTCTTCAATTGTAATTTGTCGGGATAGTGTTATGCCTAATTGAACTTTTAATAAATTTATAATTTGTTGAAACTGCGCATTAGCCTTACTTAACTGTGTATTTAGCTGACTTTTTTGAAGTTTAATTTTATCTACATCTGTACCCTTTACCATTTGTTGTGAGTAAAGCAATTGAATATTACTAAGTAGTTTTTCGCTATTACTTAAACCATTTTTAATGAATGCAATTTGATTTGATACTAATTGTGCATTGTAATACAAATTCGAAACATCAAATACAACTTGCTCTTCAGTTTGCTGAAACTGTATTTGATTTATTTCCTTGGCTCTTTTTGATACTGTAATTGCTCCAATAGTTTGAGGATTGTACAGAGGCACATCAAGTGTTAGGTTTGCGTTTAAGTTATGAGGAACACCAAATTGAGCTTCTTTATATACGCCTGCTGGCCCACCAAAAATAGATGCCGGTAATAATTGATATTGTAAATCGGTGTAATATCGATAATCTATGTTACCATACAATTTTGGAATTAAACCACCCTTAGCTTCTTTGTTTCGCTCATTAGCAATTTTAATATCTCCCTGTGCTATTTTCAACGTTTTATTATGTACTAATGCAGTATCAGTACATTGCTTTAGCGTCCAATTTTGAGCTTTAGCATTGGTTGTAAAAATTATAATGACAATAACCATTAATAATTTTGTTTTAAATAAGTGAGTGTTTACTAACATAATTAGACAAATTTTTTTATTTGATTAATATTAATTGAGTATCTACAATACCTTCTACCCAATGTTTTACGTTTGGCTCAATGTTTACCATGTCGCCACTTAAAAGATTTACAGTTACATCATTTTCATTTTTAAAAACAGCATTGCCATTAATACAAATGAGTAATGCAGGAACAATTGTAATATGTTCTTTTAAAACGTTACCAGCAGTAATTTGTAAGGCAGTTACATTTCCTTCTGTAGTTGAAAATATTTTCTTAGCACTTACAGGTTTTTCTTCGATATGAATTAATTTTATGTTCATGGTTTCTGTTTTATTCAAAGTTTATATTAAATGTTTTATAAGAATATTTTATTTCCTTAAAGGTTTGTAATGCCTCATCGCTATTTTTTGATTTATTTAATTTTTCTACCATATCAATAAAAGGTAACAACCATTTATGCAATTCATCATGTGCTTTTCCTTCCATTGTACAATTTGAAGTTAACAAGTCAATGTTTTTTTGTAAGCTTAATCCAAGTTGTGTAAAATCCTTTAATTCTGTTTGTTGAGTTTCCGAAAAACTATTGATGTCTGACTCCATATTTCTAATATGTTTCATCATCTCAGGCACAACCTTCCATTTAGCTCCATTGTTTAATTCAATAGAATCGCCTTCAGAATGTTGGTGTTCACTTTCCTTGGATGATTCTAAAGTTTTAGTATTCGAAACCTCACTATTTTTATCCTTTACAGGATTATTGCAACCATAGACAATACCTGCAAGAAACAAAGTTAATATTACGATATGTTTTTTCATTTGTGTTTATCTTTTTTTGTTATAAAAAACCATGATATTCCTGCAAATACTCCTGTAATGGCAATACGAGAAAGCATGGCTTTAATAGTTTT
>JAYVIS010000431.1:0-2793 GCA_043769975.1 Bacteroidota bacterium | reverse complement strand
TAATAGTGAGGTATGCGAATCAGGAAATAGAAATTCGATAAACTATTATAGCGGACACCCAGAAGGATTTTATAGCATAAGAGGGCTGAGTTACGGATTAACTTTTAAATATTTTGGAAAAAGATACATTGCACCTTGGGGAAGATATTTAATGTTTGGCCCAGTTATAAATACTGTAAAAACTAGTTATGATAACAACATGGTTATTAAAGGAACTTATTACCCATCATCTGGCCCAACAAATTTTTTAATTACTGATTTCGGTCCAAAAAATCAAAATTTTGCAGGATTTAATTTTATGTTAGGCTGGGGGAAAAGTAGAATCTTTGCAAATAAAATTATTTTTGATTTTGGCGCATCTACTCAATTATTTGCACTATTATCTATTCCTAAAGATATATTAGGGGTTAACTTTAATGAATTTGATAAACATCCATCGAAAGAAACATATATAGAGGAGACTTACAAAAAAAGAGTACGTGGAATAAATAGATTTAATATCTTTTTAAAAATAGGTTATATGTTTTAAAAATGAAAAATAAAATCTTCTTCTTAATTTTAAGTTTTTGGCAAACGACCTTAATTTATTCACAAACTACTGATTTTAAAGTAAAAAAATTTATTATTGGCTACGGATTTAATATTAGTCCAGCTAGTTTAAATTCAACAAAAAATAATATGAAAATGATTGGAACTCGAGGGAGTGCCCAATTCGGCAAAATAGTATTTAATAACTTACATGAAGTGTTTTTTGATTATTTAAATTCAGAAAAATGGGTGATAGGCATCAATATTAAATATTATAAAACAGCTTACGATAATCAAATAATGGTAAACAATTTGGGTAAAAATATTTATCATTCATACAATGAAGGCTACCCTAGCGGCTCTTATTTAATTACAGGAATAAGTTATAGCATTTATGCAAAATATTACAGGAAAAATTTTGATGCTAAAAAAAGAAAATACGTTATGTTTGGGCCAGTAATAAATCAAGTTTTTACAAGATATGATAAAAACTCAATGAATTTAAAAGCAATTGTCTCATCAACAGCAACAAGTACCCTTACTGACACTCTAATTACTGATTTTGGTGCAGAAAAACAAAACTTTCGTAATTTCAACTTTATGGTTGGCTTTGGAAGAACATGGATTATTTCAGAAAAAATATTCCTAGATTTTGGATTCACCTCACAAATATTTTCACTAATTTCTTTACCTTTTGATTTAGAAGAAACAAGCACTATTAGCGATATTGACATTAACCAAGAGAAACTTACTACTTCAAATTATATTGAAAAAACATACAAAAAAAGGATTAGGGGCATAAATAGGTTTAATACTTTTATTAAAATTGGTTACTTTTTTTAAAAATTAAGATCCCAGCCAATCTATTTTTCTTCATCTTTTTTTGTAGCTTTATTTAAAAACTACAATGAAAAAAATAATTTGCTTTTTTATAACCTTTTGCTTTTTGATATCAGTTTCATTTGGCCAAACGTGGAATTTAAAATTAAAAAGCACCGTTGAATTAAGAACTTGGAAACTAACAAATAAAGCACAAGAAAAACTAGATCTCCTGCCAGGAGCAACTATCTCACTTCTGAAAAATGGTCAAGTCGCTCAAAAAGTTTCAACGGATGCAAACGGTGTTTTTTCTATTGATGTTCCTCCTAATGGTGATTATATTTTAGAAGTTTCGTATTCGGGATGTAATTCAAAAAGATTTTCAATTTCGACATATAATGTAACCGAAAATATTTTTAATGAAAAATATAACCCATCATTTAGTATTGGTGGTTTTGTGATGGCTAAGCCTTTTCAAGGGATTGATTATTCAGGGTTATCAAAGCCATTAGTTCATATTATGTATGATGCCAAATTAAAAAACTTTAATAAAGATGAAGGAATTACAAATAATGGACTTAATACTGTTTCTAACATCGCACAAAAAGAAGATGAGTTAGTTCAAAAATTTTGCAACTTTAATCAATTAGGAAATAATGCCTTAGCCAAATTAGATTGTCCATTAGCAAAACAAATGTATCAAGAAGCGATACAAACAATTAGC
Organism: Bacteroidota bacterium; assembly: GCA_043769975.1. Taxonomy (GTDB): domain Bacteria; phylum Bacteroidota; class Bacteroidia; order B-17B0; family Aurantibacillaceae; genus UBA4416. The sequence goes on along the minus strand of JAYVIS010000431.1, from coordinate 722 downwards.
AATGAAACTTATCCTCAAGAGCAATTATTAAAAACAGACATTTGCTTTAAAGAAGCAGAAGCAAATGCAAAAAAGCTTATTGAGCAAAAAAATGCAGAACGAATTAAAGACTCATTAAATATAGTAAATAAAGAAAAAACTGCAGCTGATAAAAAAGCAAAAGAACTTGAAGTTATTAATGCTGCTAAAATTTCTAAAGAAAAAGCAGATGCGCAAAAATTAGCACAACAACAAGCTCAAAAAGACAAGCCAATTGCTGTTCAACAAAAAACGGTTACGGCAAAGCCTGCATCCAAGCCAACGCCTAAACCAAAAGAAGTTGAAACAAAAATAGTAAAAGAAGAACCACTAAAACCTAATAATACAAATACTGAAAATAGTTCCGTTCCATCTAATCAAAAAAAAGAAGAAAGTAAATATTCAATGCCACAAGTTTTAGGGGCTAACCCTTACAAAGACAATATGATTAAAGGCAATGATTATTTTAAAACTAAACGTTATGCCGAAGCTAAAGCGGCTTATGAATTAGCATTGAAAGCAAAACCAAATGATGCTGTAGCAACAACTAAACTAAATGATTGTAATTTAATGTTATCAAAAACAACAAAATAATTTAAATTAACTAATTGATTTTTAAGCAATTAAAATATGAATTGTAATTAAACTATTTCAAAATTAAATAGTCCAACTAACAGAATTCAATAAAAATATGCAACATTATT
>JAYVIS010000430.1:0-15818 GCA_043769975.1 Bacteroidota bacterium | reverse complement strand
TAATATAATAGATGCGAATGTTGATGCGCATTTAAAAACATTTGATGTAAGTGATGATTTAAGTCTACAAATAAAACCTTATACGAATTTTGATTATAATAATAAATTACAAACGGGCGTTACGTTTAAATTAACATTTAAGTAAAGGGATAATATAAAATGAAAATAGCATTATTAGGCTACGGTAAAATGGGTAAAGAAATAGAAGCTATTGCTTTACAAAGAAAACATACCATTGTATTAAAAGTTGATGAAACAAACGCACATACTTTTTCTCTTGATGAGTTAAAGAAGGCTGATGTAGCTATTGAATTTAGCACTCCACACACTGTTATCGCAAATATCAATAAATGCTTCGAGGCTCAAGTTCCAATTGTAGTTGGTACAACAGGTTGGTATGATCAATTTTCGGAAATAGAAAATAATTGCGCACAAAAAAACGGAACTCTATTTTATGCCTCAAACTTTAGTTTAGGTGTAAATTTATTTATGAAAGTAAATAATTATTTAGCTGAACTCATGAATAAGTATGATACTTATAATGTGGAAATGGAAGAGATTCACCATATACATAAACTTGATAAACCTAGCGGCACGGCAATTACATTAGCAAACCAAATTGTTGAAAAATTAGAACGTAAAACAAATTGGAGCATCACATCAAAAGAACCGAATAATTTATTTATTGAAGATAAGCGTGAAGGCGAAGTTCCGGGTACGCATATAATAAAATATAAATCGGAAGTTGATGATATTGAAATTATGCATAAAGCTCATAATCGCAAAGGTTTTGCATTAGGAGCAGTTGTTGCTGCCGAATTTTTAAAAGGAAAAAAAGGTATATTTACAATGAATAATTTAATAAATTAAATAGTAAAACTAATGCTAACGCAATTTATTAAACATTAAAAACTAAAAATTCAAAACTAAAATATATGGGAAACATCATTTTTTTAATACTCATTTTAATATCATTTGTAGGTTTATATAAAGTTTTCGAAAAGGCAGGTGTTGCCCCTTGGAAAGCCTTAATTCCTATTTATAATTTTTGGGAAGTTGGTAAAATAATTAATCGACCAAAATGGTGGGCATTTATAATGATTGTACCAGGCGTTAATTTAATTATGTATGGCGTATATGGTTTTCATTTAGCTCGTGCTTTTAAAAAACGTATGACTAACGATTTAGTTTATGCTGCCTTAATGCCTTATTTATATTTTGCCTATTTAGGTTTTAATAAAGATGTCAAATTTTTTGGTGTTGCAGATATTAAATCAGAATCTTCAGTAGTAAAAAATTGGCTTGACCCAATTATTTTTGCAGTAGTTGCAGCTTCAATTATTCGTGGTTTCTTTTTCGAAGCATTTACAATTCCAACATCTTCATTGGAGAAATCTTTAATGGTTGGCGACTTCTTGTTTGTAAACAAAGTGTGTTACGGCGCTAAGGTACCTCAAACACCTATGGCATTTCCTTTTGCTCATCATACTTTACCATTTACAACCTCAACAAAATCATATTTAGAGTGGATAAAAATTCCATATATGCGTTTACCAGGATATTCAAAACCTAGTAACGGAGAAATCGTTGTTTTTAATTACCCTGACGGAGATACTGTTGCTGTTGGCTTTCAGGACATGAGTTATTATCAGTTGGCAAGAAGTATTGGTTATGAAAATGTACATAATCCAAAATACCGTCCGCCTTATGGTGACGGAAATAGACAAGTTGGTAAAATTGTAGCTCGCCCAGTTGATAAGCGTGAGCATTATGTAAAGCGTTGTGTTGGAATAGCCGGAGATAAATTAGAAATTAAAGATGGCGAACTTTACATCAATGATAAATTGAGTCCTATGCCAGAGGATGCACAACATCATTATTTTGTAAAATGTAAAGAGCCGATTTTTACTGTTGAGCTATTAGATGACTTAGATATTTATTATGATGAAGCTAATGTGCTTTCATTAGTACCTTATGGAATGGGCGATACAACAATAGTATATTCTTTAGTTGACAGACCTGAAGGTCATTCTGAAAATGATTTTATGAATGAGTATAAAGGAACTTTGAAATCAGATACCGTTTTATATAGTCTCAATTTAACTAAAGAAAAGGCTGAGCGAATTAGTAAAATGCAGGGAGTATTTTCTGTAAAAAAAGAAATAAAACCTAAAGGTGTGGGAGATTCAAATATTTTTCCACACAATGCTTCTTATGCATGGAATAATGACAATTTCGGACCTATTAATTTACCTAAAGAAGGAACAACACTAAAAATTGACACAGGTAATATTTGTTTGTACGAAAAAATGTTGAGTACTTATGATGATGGAATTCATACTGTAACAAAACAAGGAGCGCAAGTTATATATGATGGTAAACCAATTACATCTTATACATTCAAACAAGGGTACTATTGGTTAATGGGAGATAATAGACACAACTCGGCAGATAGCAGAAGTTGGGGAGTTGTGCCATTTGATCATGTTGTTGGTAGGCCAGTTTTTGTTTGGTTTAGTATGAAAGATCCAGCAAAAAATCCAATAAGTGGAAAGAATCTTTTTGGTTCATTTACTAAAAATAGCCATGATGGAAAATTTCGTTGGGATAGGTTTATGTGTTATGTTGGGCCAGAAGGTTTAGTGTCGTGGAAAATACCCGTTGCAATTTTTGCATTACTTGCATTTGGATATAATTTTTGGAAAAAAAGAAAAGATAAAAAGAACGAGAAAAACTAATTTAACTTGTTCAATCCTGAAATATTAACCGACCTTATTAAAGTACAAATGCCATTTGGCAGATACAAAGGCACGTTATTATCAGATTTGCCTGTTTCTTATTTAGAGTGGTTTCAACGCCAAGGCTTTCCGGCAGGTAAATTAGGGATGATGCTTGCTACCGTTTATGAAATTAAAATCAATGGATTAGAGGATATTTTGTATCAACTTAAAAGAGGTGTTAGGTAAAAATAAGAGATACAGGTTATAATAGAGCTTGTTTTGGTGAATTTTCGGGTATTTTCATATTCTGAGAGCAACAAAAATAATTAGTGTATCTTTGCAAAAAAATTACCAATGACAACTTTTAAAGATCTTAACCTTTCTAAACAATTATTAAACGCTCTTACTGATATTGAGTTTGACTCACCTACTCCAATTCAAGAAAAAGCATTTCCAGTAATTATGTCGGGAAAAGATGTGGTTGGAATTGCACAAACAGGAACTGGTAAAACATTTTCATATTTATTACCCATTTTAAGACAGATAACTTATTCGGAACAAAGAGTACCAAGAGTATTAATTGTTGTGCCTACACGCGAATTAGTAATGCAAGTTGTTGGAGAAATTGAAAAATTAAGTAAATATATGAATGTGCGCTTTACAGGCGTTTATGGTGGCGGAAATATTAATATACAAAAGCAAAAAGTATATGACGGCATTGATATTTTAGTTGCAACACCAGGCAGATTAATAGATTTAACTTTAAGTAGAACTTTACAATTTAACGGTATTCAAAAATTGGTGATTGATGAAGTAGACGAAATGTTAAACTTAGGATTCAGAGCGCAATTAGTAAAAATATTAGATATACTTCCTGAAAAACGACAAAATTTAATGTTTTCGGCAACGTTAAACGAAGATGTAGAAATGATGATTGAAAATTATTTCACTAAGCCCGTGTATGTCGAATTAATTACAAGAGGTACGCCATTAGAAAAAATTATTCAACATGCTTACCATGTTCCAAATTTTTACACTAAAATAAATTTGCTCGAAAATTTATTACAAACCGATAAAGAATTTAAAAAAGTATTGGTGTTTGTGAAAAATAAAAAAATTGCCGATGAAATTTTTAAATCATTAGAAACAGAATTTGGTTCTGAAATTGGAGTGATACATTCAAACAAAACACAACCACAACGTTTTAATGCCGTTAAACAGTTTGATGAAGGCACACATAAATTATTAGTTGCCACTGATGTAATTGCGCGTGGTTTGGATTTAAAGGATGTAACACATGTTTTAAATTTTGATATGCCACTAAAAGATCCGAATTCTTATATACATAGAATTGGGCGAACGGGTAGAGCTGATAAAACTGGTATTTCTGTGAGTTTCATTACAAAAACTGATCTGGAAATTCAAAAAGCGATTGAAACATTGATGAATAAAAAGATGACTGTTTTAGAAATTCCTGAATCTGTTGAAATTTCCATTAACTTAACACAAGAGGAAAAACCAGTTACTCGAGAAAAAAATCTCAATAAAAACAAGAAACTAGCTAAGCCAACAGGCGCATTTCACGAAAAATCAGAAAAAAACAAAAAAGTGAATTTAGGTGGTGCTCGTAAAAGAGAAAATCAAAAACGTATTGCTGAAAGAAAAAGTAAGAGACAGTATTAATAAGTAACAGTAAACAACTACTCTAAATACAAATACTTCTCACATCATCCCTTAAGTTATATTTACTGCTCATCACTTCTCCATAAGCGCCAGCGCTTCTTATAGCAATAAAATCGCCACGTTTCGTAATTGGCAACTCTACAGCTTTCCCAAAACAATCGCTGCTTTCGCAAATAGGACCAACGACATCGTATTTTATAATCTTTTCTTCAGTTGATGAAATATTCTCAATTTTATGAAAAGCTTGATATAATGCTGGCCTAATTAATTCAGTCATTCCTGCATCTAAAATAGCGAAGTTTGTATTGATTCCGTTTTTAATATATAAAACTTTACTTATTAAACTTCCGCAATTACCAACCACCGATCTACCTAATTCGAAATGTAATTCTTGATTTTTTCTTATTTCAATAAAGTCGTTAAACAATTTAAAATAAGCTTCAAAATCAACAATAGCTTCATTATCCGGTTCATGATAATTAATACCTAAACCACCACCAACGTTAATGATAGACAAATCAAATCCTTTATTTAAAAAATAATTATTTATTTCATTTACGCGAGTACACAGTTTTTTAAATGGAGACAAATCAGTTATTTGAGAACCAATATGAAAGTGTAATCCTATTAATTTTAAGTGAGTTAAATTCTTTAACTTTTCAATTACAGTTTCAAATTCATAAGGATTGATTCCAAATTTATTTTCTTCTAAGCCAGTTGTAATATATTTATGTGTGTATGCATCAACATTTGGATTGATGCGTAAAGCAATTTGTGCAATTTTATTTTTTAAATTCGCCAGTTCATTAATCACTTCAAGCTCTTGAATGCTTTCACAATTAAAACAAAAAATATTTTGATCCAACGCATAATTAATTTCATCATCACTTTTTCCAACACCAGCAAAAACAATATCTGTATTTTTAAAACCGTTTTCAATAGCGCATTTCACTTCATTTCCACTTACACAATCAGCACCTAATCCATTGATTTTTACAACCTCAATAATTTTTAAATTAGTATTTGCTTTAAAAGCATAGTGAACATGATAATTATACTTTTTACTTTCTGTAGTTATAACAGAAAGTGTTTTTTGAAGCAACTCCAAGTCATAAAAGTAAAAAGGAGTTTTATGTTTTTGAAGTTGTATTTTTTTTTCTTGAGAGAACATAGTAATGTAATTGATTTCTATTAATTTTTAAATGTTATTCGTAACCAAACAAGCCTTTATTTAAAGCTACCAAAGCTTCTTTTTTATGTTTAGAATTCACTAAAACACTAACATTATTTAAACTCCCACCATAAGATACCATTCGTAATGGGATATCTTTTAATGCTTCCAAAATTTTAAAAGCATAACCAGCTTTATCTTTTGGTAAATTACCAACCACACAAATGATGGTTTGCTCATTTTCAATTTCAACAGTTGCAAATTCTTCTAACTCTTTTGTGATTTCTTTTAAATGAGAAAGGTTATCAATGGTAAGAGAAACAGCTATTTCAGATGTTGTAATCATATCAATAGACGTTTTATAGCGTTCAAAAATCTCGAACACGGCTCTTAAAAAACCATGGGCTAAAAGCATTCGGTCACTTTTTATATTAATAGCACAAATACCATCTTTAGCTGCTACAGCTTTAATTCCTTCATTTGCATGTTTGTCAGAAATGATTGTACCTAATGCCTCAGGTTGCATGGTGTTTTTCAATAACACGGGTATGTTTCTTTTTTGAGCCGGCAAAATACAAGTAGGATGTAAAATCTTCGCGCCAAAATAGGCAAGCTCAGCAGCTTCATCAAAACTCAATTCTTTAATAGCATGAGTTTTTGAAACTATGCGAGGATCGTTATTGTGCATTCCATCAATATCAGTCCATATCTGAACTTCATTAGCATGTATGGCGGCACCAATAATTGAAGCAGTATAATCACTTCCTCCACGTTTTAAATTATCAATCTCTCCAAATGCGTTTCTACAAATAAATCCTTGGGTAATAAACAATTTAGAATCGGAATGTTTTTTCAATTCTTCTGTTAAATGCTTTTCTACATAATTAATTTGCGGCTCATCATTTTCGTCAATGCGCATAAAATTTAGAGCAGGTAATAAAACAGACTTTACATTTATTTCTGATAAATAAAAATGAAATAAGGCCGTGCTTAATAATTCGCCTTGGGCTAAAACTGCTTTTTCTTCATTGGAAGTAAACATATCCAATGTAAATGATTTTAAATAAGCAAAATGATTTTTTATTAAATCATTTCCTTTCTCCTTATTTTCAGCTAAAGAAAACAACTCGTCTACAACAGTTTTGTATTTATTTTCTAGTTCAATAATTAACTTATTAGCAACATCAGTTTTCTTATTATATAAGGCCATACTGATTTCAACTAAAGCATTAGTTGTTCCACTCATTGCCGATAGCACAATGATTTTGTCATCATTCGAATTAATTAAATGAGCAAGTGCTTTTATTCGTTCAACACTTCCAACACTTGTTCCACCAAATTTTAAAATATTCATTTTTTGTTTTTTTAGAAATTAAAAGTAATAAAGTTTTGCAATAGAATTTAGTTATAAAAAAAAGGTTCAAAGAAATCTTTGAACCTTTTTATGTTTTCAAAAATTTAAAACAGTTACTGTTTTAAAACTTTATATGTACGTTTAGCATCTTTAGTGCTTACAGTTAAATAGTAAATTCCATTTGCTAATTCCGAAATATTAATTGATTTTGTTACAAAAACATTGCCACTAACAGTATCACTATAAACTAACCTTCCGTCAATAGATGTAACAGATATTTGAGCATTAATATCTGCTGAAGCGTTAATTTCCATAGTAAATAACCCAGAGTTTGGATTTGGATAAACATTTAATCCTAAATTATTTTCTAACTCTTCAACGCCAACACAGGCATTTACTATGAGAGTGTCTTTAGCTAAATTGCTACATCCATTAGCCGCAGTATAACTATAAAAAATTATGTATGTACCTGGTCCTGCCGAATATGCGCTAAAGTTCGTTCCTGTGATTCCAGAACCGATGTAAACTCCTCCCGAAGGAAGTCCTTCTGTTAATGGACGAATAGTTTCGGTAGGGCAAAAACGAGTTTGTCCAGTAAACACTAATGACACTGTTGGGTTAGGTTTTGAAGTAATATTAATCACGTCAGAAGATTTACAGGAAGTAGAATTTGTTACAACAACACTATAAGTTCCTATAGTTCCAACCGAAATAGTTGAAGTAGTAGCACCAGTGTTCCATAAATAAGTACTTCCTGGATTTCCAGCATAAAGCGTAATAGTTTTTCCTGCACAAAAAGCAGTATCCGAACCTAAAGTAACAATTGGTAAATTACCCAAAGTGATTTTTACAGTATCCGTATTTGTACATCCATTTGAGTTTGTTCCTTTAACCCAATATTTACCTGAAGCAGAAACATTTATGGTAGATGTTGTTGCACCAGTATTCCATAAAAAAGTACCAGCTGCAGTACTAGCATTTATAACCAATGGAAGTAGACAAACAGTTGTGTCATTACCCAAATTTGGTGTTGGCGTAGGTTTAATATGGATATGAATTGTATCATAGCTCATACAGCCCGACATATTAGAAGTTACTGTGTATGTTTTAGACGTAGTAATATTTGCAGTTGGGTTTGAAACACTAGTTGATGTTAAACCTATAGCAGGTGTCCAAGAATACGTCACAACAACTGGTTGACCAAAAGATATATTAGGGCGTAATGTACTAGTAGTTGGAGCGCCAGGTGCTGAACAAACTGTTCCAATATCTGCTCTATAATATACAGATGATGTAAAACCAACTGTTGATTGCGTTAACGAAACATTACTTGTAAATGATGCGTTATTAAAACATGTTTCAATAATAATATTTGAAACTCCATCCCAAATATATGGAGTAGATAAAGTATGAGTATTCATACCTAAAACTGGCACATAACTAGGTGATGTAAAATAAGTAGTTAACCCTGCAGTTGTAAACGAAGTAAGTGATGTAACAGTTGTTGTAGCAATTGCCATGTTGTAATTAGTTAATGCTGCTGATGCATTTAAATTTGTAGCATTAAAAGCTAATGAAGTAATATTACCAGCAACTAAACCTGCAGCACTTAATTCGGAAGCTAAAAACAGAAATTGATTTTTTGCACCCCAATAAAAATTTCCATAAGGAGCAGGATACCCAGTAGATGAATTAGATGTCAAACCTGATCCAACCGTTTTAATAGGGCTATAATTTACATTTAAGGCTACAGGGGTTCCTAAACAGACACTGTCATTAGGCAAAACAGTGGTTGTAAAATATGGTGCTTTAACAACATTATATATGGTTGTATCATTTAATGCTGAACCATCTCCAGTAACAGAAGTAAATCCTTTAAATTTATATGTACCAAGCAAATTCATATTAAATGCAGTTGATAATGTATAATCTGCTGTTGCGCCCACAGCTATTGAACCTGTAGTTAGGGCTAATGTATAAGTTGCCACAACTGGGCCAGTTGTTTTAACAGAAACAATGGTTGGATTGACAGAAAAATCAGCGATTGCTGATCCGTAATTTCTTACACGTGCCACAATGGTATCATTTGCAAAACATTTTTTGCTTGCAATAGGGTTCAAAATAGCACTTACTCCCAAATCCAAAGGAGAAGGCGTCAATAATAAAACATTATAATCTTCAACTTCACCCCAAGAAAAAGAGCCACAAGAAGATGGAATTGATGACTCTCGAGCAATAACCCTCATTCGTGTAGTACCAGATGATGCTCCTAAAGGAATAGTTATTCCTCCAGGTGCCGGAACAACCGTTCCTACTATTGCAAAAGTTGTTGATGTGGACATGAAAACTTGCTCACCAACATCTAAAAAATCACCATCAATATTATAATCAATCCAAACTCCAACATATCCAGAATATGCAAATGAACCACATTGACCGACCTTAACAGATAAGGGATAATTACTCCCTTTGGCAAGTATAGGTGCCGCAACGCCAGTGTAGTTGCTATACATATAGGGTATTGAACCAGGCCCAGCTAAATCACCACAAATTGACGTATTATTTAATGTTCCAAAGGTTACATTAAATATCTCATCATCTGATGAAGAAGTTGCCCCAGCTGTACAATATACTTGAGCATTTATATTACTTGAAAAAAATACAGCTATAAAAAACAGACCAATTAAGTATGTTTTATTTAAAAATGATTGACTAATAGAATTGTAAAATTTTTTCATGTTTAAAAAATTAATTTATGAATGCATTACAAAAATATAGCATTTTTTTGTTAATTCCAAAATATTAGTCGAACATTAACCCTAGCTCATTTTAATCTTTTAAATCAAATACATATAGATTAATTTATTAAATTTGTTCTATGAATTCACTAACTTTTTTATTTCTCAATTTAGGTGGCGGCGAAGTGGTAATGATATTACTAGTAGTTTTATTATTATTTGGAGGAAAAGGTGTTCCTAATTTAGCAAAGGCTTTAGGCAAAGGAATTCGCGAATTTAAAGATGCAACTAATGGGCTGCAAAAAGATTTACAGCAAAATACTGGAAATTTAACCTCTACCATACAAGAGCATATACAAGAAGTAAAGAAAGAAGTTGATAATCTTTCTGATTCAAATTCTTAAATCAAACAAAGTGTTTGCGGTAAAAAAAAATATTTTTTTAACATTTACTATATTGGGTTATTTGTTTTTTGCAGCTTGTCAAGAAACAAATCATAACAAAGAAAATAAACCAAATTTTAATAAAGTTAAAATTAATCAACAATTCATTAAAGCAAATCAACAAGTTGTTATTAAAGAAAATGATGAAATGGATTATTTTCAAAAGTCTCACAAATACCCTTTTATAAAAACTACATCTGGTGTTCGTTATTATGTTTACAAACCATCTGTATTAGGAGACTCTATTAGTAATGGTGATGTTTTAACCATAAATTATACTCTTTCTTTAATTGATGGTACAATTTGTTATTCATCAGAAAAAGATGGAGTCAAGCAATTTAAAGTTGGAATGCAAGATGTAGAGGACGGTTTGCATAAAGCAGTTTTACATCTGAAACAAGGAGACAAAGCCTTAATATTAATTCCATCTCATTTAGCACATGGTTTGTTAGGAGACTCTAAAAGAATTCCACCACAATCACCAATATTATATGATATTGAAATTGTTCTCGTGAAGAAATCAAACACAACTAGCATTGATAGATAAATTAAATAGATTTTCAATTTTGATCAAATCAATTATTTTATATTTTGAAATCGAAAATTTAAAAAAATCACCTATTAATACGTTTTTTTTAAAAACTATTATATTCTTGGTTATAGTTTCGCTTTGGAATTGTGGTAACCAAAATTCGAATAATAAATACCAAAAAGATTCAAATGGAAATTACTATCAATTAATAGGAATTGGTGATGGCAAAATAAATCCAAAAGCATCAAACTTTATTATTCTAGATACTGAAGTAAAAACACAAGAAGACTCTGTAATTTTCAATTCTAAACACAACACAACTAATGGCTTTGTTATCAGCTTATCTAATCAATTAATTAAAGAAAATTTCAATGACTATTTTTTTAAACTTGCTGAAGGAGATAGCTCTTCGTTTTTAATTCCACCTACTCTATTTTTTAAATCTTTTTTTGATACAATTCCTCCTGATTTTTGTAAAAAGGACAGCATTATTAAATTCAATTTCAAGTTAAATTCCATATTAACAATAACGGAATATAAAGAAATGCAAAATAAAAAAAATGAAGACAATGAACTTTTAGAGTTAAAATTAATTGATCAGTATCTAAAAGCAAATTATCCAAAAGTAAAACCAAATTCTTTTGGGATTTATGAACTTGAAAAAACAAAAAATACATCCATAAATCCTAAACCGGGAGACAAACTAATTGTATCATATCAGGGCTTTTTTTTGGACGGAAAACCACTTGATGCAAGCCCACAACAAATTGAATTTCATTATGGAACACCAGACCAATTTATTAAAGGGTTAAATATTGTTATCGGATCATTAAAAAAAGGTGAATTTTCAAAAATAATTGTACCTTCACGGCTTGCTTTTGGAGAATTAGGTAGTTCAAACCAACTGGTACAACCTTATACTCCATTAGTTTATAAAATAACATTAATAGATATAAAATAAAAAAACATGAACAAAATCACAATTTTATTAGGTTCTGCATTATTAGTAGGACTAGTTGCCTGTAACAAATCGAAATATGAAGGTTACGAAACGGCTGAAAATGGTTTAAACTACAAGTTCTTTACACATGATGAAAAGGGAACAAAAGTATTAGAAGGAGATGGTGTAGCTTTTAGATATATTTTTAAATTAATGTCTAATGACTCTGTATTAGTAAATTCTTCTACTGCAAGTCAAGATGGTTCTGGTATAACTAAATTTATTATGCCAAAAAGCTCTTTCAAAGGAAGTTTAGAAGATGCAATGATGATGATGGCTGTTAATGACAGTGCTTCATTTATTGTAAGTGCAGATTCTTTTTATTTAAAAACACAACGCGCTCCACAATTACCTCCATTTTTAAAACCAGGCGATATGCTTAAAGTTGAAATTAAAATGGTAGAGATTAAAACTAAAAAAGAATTAGAAGAAAATCAAAAACAACAACAAGCCGAAATGGCTAAAATGGCTGAAGCCGAAAAACCTCAAATTGCTCAATATGTAGCTGATAAAAAAATTACTACAACACCAACTGCAAGTGGTTTGTATTATACAGAAACTGCAAAAGGTAAAGGCGCTTTAGTAAAAGCTGGAAATGAAGTTACTGTGAACTATACTGGGAAATTATTAAACGGACAGGAATTTGACTCTTCAGTTGGAAAACCAGAACCATTTAAATTTATTGTTGGGCAAGGAATGGTAATTCCAGGTTGGGATGAAGCATTACAATTAATGGCAAAAGGCGGAAAAGCAACGTTATTAATCCCTTCTAATTTAGGTTATGGTGCTCGTGGTGCTGGTGGTGTTATTCCTCCGTTTGCACCATTAGTTTTTGAAATCGAATTAATTGATATTAATACTACTCCTGCTCCACCTCAACAACAACAAATGCCAGGACAATAATTTATAAAACCTTTTATTAATACATTTAAAATAAAATAAAATAAAATGAAAAAAATAATTTTAGCATTATCTGTTTTAATGTTTATAGGCAATATATCATTTGCAGGAAACGATAAAGGAAAAGGTAAAAAACCAAAAAAAACAAAACTAAGCAAAATGGATAAAGAATTTTTAAGTAAACAACCAGATGGCATGTATGCCAAATTTGAAACTAATAAAGGCAATATATATTGCGCTTTAGAATTCAAAAAAACACCAATGACAGTTGGAAACTTTGTAGCTTTAGCTGAAGGGACAATGAAGAATACTGCAAAGGCAGAAGGTGTTCCATATTATGATGGATTAAAATTTCATAGAGTAATTCCTAATTTCATGATTCAGGGTGGTTGTCCATTAGGAACAGGTACTGGCGATCCAGGTTATAAATTTCCTGATGAAATTGACAAATCTTTAAAGCATGTTGGCCCTGGTATTTTATCAATGGCAAATGCTGGACCAGGTACAAATGGAAGTCAATTTTTTATCACTCATGTTAAAACTGATTGGTTGGATGGAAAACATACCGTGTTTGGAAATGTAGTTGAAGGAATTGACGTTGTTAATAAAATTGAAGGGAACGATACAATCAAACATTTAATTATTTTAAGAAAAGGAAAAGAAGCTTTAGCTTTTGATGCCCCTGTTGTTTTTGAAACTGCAAAATCTGGCTTAGCTGCAAAACAAGCTGCAGCAGAAGCTGTTGAGAAAGCTGAAATGGACAAAACTTTAAATGAAACTTATGGTAAAGCCAAAACAACTCCAAGTGGTTTACGCTATATTACAGAGTTAGAAGGTAGTGGAGCTTCTCCATTAGCAACTGACCAAGTAACTGTTCATTATACAGGTTATTTATTAAACGGAACTAAATTTGATAGTTCAGTTGATAGAGGTCAACCAGCTACATTTCCTTTAAATCAAGTAATAAAAGGATGGACTGAAGGTTTGCAATTAATGAAAATTGGTGGTAAAACTAAATTTATTATTCCTTCTGAATTAGGATATGGCGCTCAAGGTGCTGGTGGTGTTATTCCTCCAAATGCATGGTTAATATTTGATGTTGAATTATTGAAAATTAACTAGGCACTAAATTTTAATTATTTTGAAAGGCTTTCTCAAACGAGGAAGCCTTTTTAGTTTTTATTATATCGAATTTGAATGAAACTAGTTCAGTTATCGCTGTTTCTCCTACAGTAACTACAACTTATACAATAACTGGTGTAATAGGTGCTTGTACTAATTCGTTAACAATTACTCAAAATGTAAGTGCATGTACTGGAATTAATGAAGTTTTAGAGAACTCCATTTCTGTTTACCCTAACCCAAATAATGGTATTTTAAACATTAGTTTAACAGCTGAAATATCAAAAAATTCTTCTCTAGAAGTTTATGACGCTTTAGGTAAATTAGTAGTTAAACAAGCCTTGTTAAATGAATTAAATTCAATTAACTTCTCTAATTTAGATAATGGTATTTATGTGTTTAAAGTTTTAAATAATACTAACGCAGTTAAAATTGGCAAATTAATTAAACAATAATTTAGTGTTTAATCTTTTTATAGAACTCCCGCTTGTAAATACATGTGAGAGTTTTTGTTAAAAATAATATATCACGCCTGAAAAATTATCTTAACTTAGATTTGAATTTCAAAAAATTATAAAAATGAAGAAAAATTACAAATTATTAACGGTTGGCTTAATTGCAACAACACTAAATTCAATTATTGCTCAGTGCCCAATACCAAGTTTGGTTACTGCCTCGCCTGGTACAATTTGTGCCGGAGCATCGTCAACTTTAAATGCAACAGCTGCTGGATCATCAATTAACTGGTTTACAACTCCAGTTGGAGGAGCTTCTGTTGGCATGAGTTCTAGTGGAGCGAATATCGCCTTTACGCCTACTGCAACAACTACATATTATGCAGAGTCATACGCTATTGGCACTGTAACATTAAACTATACCGGTGCTATACAAACGTATACCGTTTTAGGAGGAGTTACAACTTTGACTATTGATGCTAGAGGTGCCCAAGGTGGCGGATCAGGCGCAGGACCTGGTGGTTTAGGTGGAAGAGCAATAGGAATTATGACGGTTACACCAGGTGAGGTACTTAATATTTATGTTGGCGGTGCTGGTATTTATACTACTATTTCGGCAACAGGTGGTTTTAATGGAGGAGGCGGTGTTAATGCTTCTGGATCTGCTGGAACAGGTGGAGGTGGTTCTGACATCAGAAGAGGAATCTCTTTAGCTAATCGCGTTATTGTTGCTGGTGGCGGCGGTGGCGGATCTGCATACGTTGGAGAAAATAGAATTGGTGGAGCAGGTGGAGGATTGATAGGTGGAACAGGAACCTCTTGGACTTCATGGCCAATTAGTGGTGGCGTTGGTGGTTCTCAAATTTCAGGTGGAGCAGCTGGCGTATCGTGTTGCCATGTTTCAACTGCTGGCACTTTAGGTAATGGTGGAAACGGTGCTGGTGACGGTGCTGGCGGCGGTGGCGGCGGCGGTGGCTATTATGGTGGTGGCGGCGGGCTTTTTGGAGCTGGCGGTGGTGGTTCAAGTTATTTTGATTCTGGAACTACTTTTACTTCAACTACTTCAGGCTTTCAAAGTGGTAATGGACAAATAATCATAACAGGAGCTAGCTGTACCTCAACTTCTCGTACTCCAGTTACACTTACTGTTGGCTCAATACCAACAATATCTGTAACTAGTGGCGCTATTTGTTCTGGTAATTCTTACACAATGGTTGCTAGTGGTGCTGGTACTTATTCTTATACTGGTGGATCTGCAGTGGTTACTCCTACTGCTAACACGTCTTATAGTGTTACAGGAACAAGTAGTTTAGGTTGTGTTGGTTCTAACACTGCTGTTAGTTCTGTTACAGTTAATGCTAGCCCTTCAGTTGTTGCCTCAACTTCTAATTCAATGATTTGTTCAGGTGAAAGTGCTGTTTTAACTGCATCTACTTCTGCTACATCTTATACTTGGAATACGGGTGCTTTAACTATGTCAACTTCAGTTTCTCCAACAGTTACTTCAACTTATACAGTTAATGTTTCTAACGCAGCAGCTTGTGTTGCCTCATCAACAGTAATGATTACAGTTAATGCGTGTACTGGAATTAACGAATCAATTGCTAGTTTAATTTCTGTTTATCCTAACCCAAATAATGGTGTTGTAAACATTAACTTAACTGCTGAATTAGCAAAAAATGCTTCTTTAGAAGTTTATG
>JAYVIS010000429.1:0-6940 GCA_043769975.1 Bacteroidota bacterium | reverse complement strand
GATTAAGTCTTATAAAAATGGCGAATATTTTAAAACTGGCGGTTTGAACTTAGCCTTCAACGGAGCTTACAGCCCAGCAGCAGATGGCTTTCCATTTATACCACCAATTGCAGAAGGCATTACGCCATTTGGAGAAGTGTTTCAAAAATTTGATATTTGCCGAGTAGAAATTCATTCAATCAATTTAGCTACTTTTAATTTGCTTTATCAAGCACAAGCACAAATTTCTAATTCTGGTTTATTTGCAACTACACCCGAAAACATAAAAACAAATATTATTTCCAACAATCCTAAAATTAAAGTAGTTGGATGGTTTTGTATGAGTGCCGTTGGAGTCAGAGAAAAAGTAGCACTATAATATTATTTTGGGCGTTGCCTTCAGCCAGGCTAATTAAAGGAATTTGGGCGTTGCCATCAACCAGGCTTATTACAAGAATTTGGGCGTTGCCTTCGGCCAGGCTTTTCACTTCAATCTTTTGCAGGAGGCAGGCAAAAGGATTTTCGTTGCAATCCTTAACGCAGATTTATATTTACTTCTAAAATTTATTCATAAGATGTTAGGGTATGATTTTGTGCAGCAATAGCTGTAAAATGAATATGCGCAGGCAAGAGCGCAAGGATTTATTTTAGCAGCGGTCCGCAGGAATTGCCTTTCACAAAATCATAAGGTTTTGAATACTTTTGCCTTCAAAAGTATTATCAGAATTATTAGGGCGTTCCCAACAGCTAGGCTTTTTAAAATGATTTGGGCGTTGCCTTCGGCCAGGCTTTTCACTTCAATCTTTTGCAGGAGACAGGCAAAAGGATTTTCGTTGCAATTCTTAACGCGGATTTATATTTAGTTACGAAGTTTATACATCAAATGTTAAGGTATGATTTTGTGCAGCAATAGCTGAAAAATGAATATGCGATGACAAAAGCGAAAGGATTCATTTTAGCAGCGGTCTGCAGGAATTGCCTTTCACAAAATCATAAGGTTTTGGATACTTTTGCCTTCAAAAGTATTTTCAGAATATTTTTTATAATAATTTTTGCGTTGCCTTCAGCCAGGCTTTACACTTCAATCTTTTGCAGGAGACAGGCAAAAGGATTTTCGTTGCAATCCTTAACGCGAATTTTAATTTCAATATAAAGTGAATACTATTTATAATAAGAGTCTACAAAAAATATTTCACCAGTATCTTCCAAACAATAAAATAGTACATTTATGACATGTTAGACAATTGGTTAATTTTCGCTAGGAAAGTACCTAACAACATTGTATCTTTATTTAAGCATTTCTTTAGACAACGTTTCCAAATGGTAAAGGCAAACTTTGAAAACATAATGCCGAATACTTAAATAAAATGAAAAAAATTCAAAATAAGTATTAATAACAACATTTAAATTTGCCTAAAATTACTCTTCCTCATGATAAAGCCTAAAAAACACAATCGAGAAAACGAAAGACTTAAATACTTAGAATCTTATTCCATACTTGACACTCTTCCAGAAATTGATTATGATAACTTAACGGCTATAGCATCTGAAATATGTAATACTCCTATTTCACTTGTAAGTATAATAGACAATAAACGTCAATGGTTTAAATCTCATCATGGCCTGAGTGTGTCTGAAACTCCTAAAGAATATGCTTTTTGTGCACATGCTATCAATGACCCGAATAATGTTTTTATTGTTCAGGATGCAAGAAAAGATGACCGATTTTTTGACAATCCATTAGTTACTGGAGAACCTCATGTAATTTTTTATGCTGGAGTACCGTTAATTGATAGTAATCAATTACCACTTGGAACATTGTGTGTTATTGATCATGAACCAAAGCTTTTAAGTCAAAGCCAAATAAATTCTTTAAAGGCATTATCAAATCAAATAATGAATCTATTAGAGTTAAGAAAAACTAAAATTCATTTAGAAAAATCGCTGGAAGATATTTTAGAAAAAAACAGGGATTTAGAAAGTTTTGCCTATATCGCCGCTCACGATTTAAAATCGCCACTAAATAATATATCCTCACTTACTTATCTACTTAACACAACAAATGGAGGTAAAATCGATGTTAAAGGGCAAGAAATTATTTCGCATATTACAAATTCTGTAAATAAATTAAGAAAATTAATAGACGGTCTACTAGAGTATAGTAAATCAAAAAATATTCTTAAAGAGAACAAAACTGAGATAAATCTTTTATCGTTAAAAAATGATATTGAAGGGCTTTTTAATTTCAAGAATGATTTGATTATTACTATTAAATCATCCTTGCAAACTATTGTTACCAATAGGACTGCTTTATATCAAATTTTAATTAATCTAGTTTCAAATTCAATTAAATATAATAACAAAACATTAACTGAAATAACAATTGAAATAACTGAAAATGAGACCGAGTTTATTATTTCTGTCGAAGACAACGGCCCTGGAATTTCGAAAGAAAATCATAATAAAGCTTTTCAAATTTTTGAAGTTCTTTCAACTCAAGACAAATTCGGACAACGCGGAAACGGAATAGGATTAGCTACTGTAAAAAAATTAGTAGAGGAAATGGGTGGTAAAATTAATATTGAATCTGATATCGGAACAGGGGCTAACTTTATTTTTAATATTGTAAAATAATAATAATAATAATAATAATAAGGACACTGAGCTGGGCAAAACAACAAATTAGTATAATGTAAGCAGGCCAAAAAAATGCATATGTTTTAATACAAACACTGAATCAAGAATTTTTATTTGCAAATGCCTAGCAACATTATATCTTTAAACAAACATTTCGTTAGAAGAAGTTTCAAAACCAAATGAGGATTTAGCTGCCAAACGTTATAAACTATGCACAGTGAAATGAAACTAAAAAAAAGTTTTATATTAATTTCAATACTTTGTTGCCTTTATTTGCAATCCAATGGACAAACTGACTCAACAAATAAACCGACGACAAAAACAACCTTTTTAATTGGGGTCTGTGCGACACTTAAATTTTATCAAAGATTTGAGTCTCCACTTCCACCCTATACGCCGAAAGAAAAAATTCCCCCAACTTATTTCGGACCAACTTTTTCAATTTATCACAGTAGAATAAAGAATGAACATTTTATGTTTCAGAGTGGTGTTGAATATACATATGCAAAATATTATGTAGCAAATTACTCCGAGGGTTCAGGTAAATACTCAGGCTCTTATTCTGCAATGAAATTTGTGGTTCACACAATTACAATTCCAGCCTACTTTAATCTTTTAATGTTCAAACGAAAAGCTTATATAGGTATTGGCCCAAATTTTGACGTTTGCCCATATACAACAGGAAGTGGATACAAAGATATTTTCCAACAAGAAAAAATTGAAAATCAAAGATTTTTTTCACACCTCGTAGACATAGGAGCCACTGCTAAAATTGGTTTAAATTTTAAATTTGGTAAAGGCGCATTAACATTTGAAGCACGGTTAAAAAGTGGTATTAGAAGTGTTTTTTCTGGCGGGACAGTTCTTGTAAACGAATATTGCAGCCTTGTGACAGGCTATACTTTTTAGATGGCAGTGTGAATAAACTTTGTGCGGTTCGCAGCTTATAACCCATGACAATTGGGACAGAAGGCGGACATAATAGCTTTTTATTTATGCTTTGCCTACTTCGCAGAAATGATTATTTTTATGTAAAAAAAAGTGGAAACGTGAAGCAACTAATTTAGTTTCGTCTGTTTAGATAGTTGAATGTTACAAAACCCTCTGAACACAAGCCCGGAAATTGTTATAATCAAGAAAATATCACTTAATAAAAACAAAAAAATTAATGTTTCTTTTTCTTTTTTGTGTGATTAAAACTTGGGCATGTATCACATTTGTTTTTTCCTCTAAATATAAAACAACTAGGCAAAACTAAAGTTAAGACCAGAGATAGTATTACTAAAAAAGAAAACGATTTGAGTCGCATCAGAAAAAAATTAAAACTTAACTAATTCTTCAAACAATTCTTTAACAGGTAAACCCATTACATTGTAAAAACTACCTTCTATTTTATCAATACCAACATAACCTAACCAATCTTGTACACCGTAACCGCCTGCTTTATCGTAAGGACTGAAATTTATTAAATAGTATTCGATTTCTTCTGGTTTCAATTTTTTAAAATATACTTTACTTACATCGTAAAATGTAGTTTGTTTATTTCCACTTTTTAAACATACTCCCGTATATACTTCGTGCATTTTACCACTTAAGGTTTCAAGCATTAATTTTCCTTCTACAAAATTAGCAGGTTTATTAAATACTTTTCCTTCGCACCAAACAATTGTATCAGCTGTAATTAAAATTTCATTATCCTTTAATTCATCTTCGTAAGCATCAGCTTTTTTTTCAGCTAAATACAAAGGAATTTCTTCAGCTAATAAATCAACAGGAAATGATTCGTCGGCATTAATTGGTTTATTTAAAAATTTAAATCCCAAACTAGTCAACAATTCATGTCTGCGGGGAGAGTTTGATCCTAATATAATTTGATAAGGAAATTCCTTAATTATTTCTTCAATTTTGTTCATGTGAGTTTATATAAAATAGGTGAATGCAATGCCAAATAACATAACAAATTTAAGCAATAAGCTTGCCATTTTAAAACCTTTGCTGGATTTGGCAGTTATTGTTATTAATATAATGGCTATTAAAGGAAGTATAATTAAGCCAACAATATAGTACAAAGGCAAAAAATCCTGTTTATTAAAAAAGTGCAAACAAGCTAAAAGCAAAAAACCAATCGTTATACTTACAACAAAAAATGTAACTACTTTACTGGTAACCATTCCCCAAACAATTGGCATGGTTTTGCAGCCCGTTTGAACATCACCTTTGTAATCTTCCATGTCTTTTATAACCTCGCGTGCAAAGGAGGTTAAAAAAGCAAATAAGCTATAACCAACAACTACATATATCAACGATTTCATAATCGTTTTTATGTATTCAATTATAAAAGGATTGATTTCGGGCGTAAAATAAAAATCATAAATTAAAGGTAATAATGGAATAGTAGCTGTTAAAGTAGATACGACGAGATTACCAATCAATAATTGTTTTTTAAAGTGAGTTGAGTAAAACCAAAGTAAAACAATACTTAAAATTTGAAAAGTAACGAGTTTTAAATTATGACATTTTAAGGCTAAATATAATCCTAAAATTAAACCGATAGCATTAAAAACAATATGCAAAAGCATAGCCCATCTGCGTTTAATTATTACATCTAAAACAACCGTTTCGGGACGGTTTATTTTATCAGTTTTTACATCAAAATAATCGTTAATAATGTAACCACCTGCAGCAATAAGCGTTGTACTAAGTATTGAAATAAAAAACAAAAAAGGAGTAAATTTGGTATACTCAACAAAATCGTTTAAAACAAAATATTGAATACAACATTGTGTCAATGCAATAATTAATAGATTTTCAATTCTAATTAATTTTAAAAAAGCTATGAATGGGTTTTTCAGCAAAACAATTTATATTTCTTAAAGTTAAGCATATTATTTTTAATTTTAACAGGCATACTATTTAATAACACAAACATGAATTTAGATAATCAATATTGGAATAACCGTTACTTAGAAAATGAATTTAGCTGGGATTTAGGAGAAATTTCAGATCCATTGAAACATTATTTTAATCAACTTTCAAATAAAGATTTAAAAATATTAATTCCAGGAGCTGGAAATGCACATGAAGCTGAATATCTTTTTAATCATGGTTTTAATAACATCTATGTCTTAGATTTTGCAGAAGAACCAATAAATTTATTTAAAAAACGTAATCCTCTTTTTAACCCTGAGCATTTAGTATGTGAAAACTTTTTTGATCATAAAGGTCAATACGATTTAATAATTGAGCAAACATTTTTTTGTGCTATAAACCCTGAACTACGAAAAAAATATGCAGAGCACATGCATAATTTATTAAAACCAAAAGGCAAATTGGTTAGTTTATTATTTAACGATGTTTTAAATACAGGCCATCCGCCGTTTGGAGGAAATAAAACTGAATACCTAACCTACTTCGAACATCTTTTCAAACTTAATACATTTGAACCCTCTTATAATTCTATTAAACCAAGAGCTGATCGCGAATTATTTATTAACTTTGAAAAAGCTTAATAAAATTGCAAACAGACAAAATCATATTTGAAGAAAAACAATATATGGGTCATAACAGGCTTAGTATTATTTGGAGAACTGTTATTACGGTTTTTTGTTTTGTAGGCTACTATTGGAGCGAAAACCCCAAACCAGTTCAGGTTTCAGTTTTTGAAATTGGTTATTATCCGGCAATAGATATTCCTAATTCAGGTAAAATATTTTTTCTATTAGGCTTATTAATTTTATCCTTTTCAGCAATGCTCACTTATATTTTACACACACATATTAAAGTTTACGAAAAGTATATTGTTATTGATGGATTTTGGACAGCTAGAAGAGTAAAAATAAATTTAGATACAGTTTCAAATATTAGAAAAAGTAAATATAAAAAACACATTTTCAGAAGAGCCGTTTATAATCTTCATAGTAAAGGCATCATTCGCTTTTTCACAAGTGGAAATGAATTTATTGAATTAAAAGATAACTCAGGTTTTATTTATCGCATCGGAACTCAAAAAGCCACTGAACTTTTTCTTACCATTAAAAAGTTGCGAGCAGAATTAGAATATTCTTACACTAAATAAACAGCCTCTTTTCCCTTTTTAGAAAAATCTGTATCAATACGTTCTTGCAAAGTAGTTGATAACGATAAGCCAACAAAATCAGCCTTTACGGGGAAACGAGTATGGCTTCTATCAACTAAAATCAAGGTATTTAATTGTTTAACTGGTTTGTTTAAAAATAATTTCACTGCATACATTAATGCCTTTCCACTATTTAAAACATCATCAACTAAAATGATCGATTTATTTTCAAAATCCTTTTCAGTAAAA
>JAYVIS010000428.1:0-6639 GCA_043769975.1 Bacteroidota bacterium | reverse complement strand
TGAAATTACTGCTGACATAAAAGGTGTTATTTTATCAGGTAGTCCACACAGTGTACGACAAGAAAATCCATTAAATCCCAACTTAGATAATATCAAAGGTAAATTACCTTTATTAGGAATTTGTTATGGCGCTCAATTATTAGCTCATTTTTATGGTGGAGAAGTTGGTAAATCTAATTCTCGCGAATACGGAAGAGCAAATCTTAGTTTTGTAGAAGATAATAATCCTTTATTTAAAGATATTAGTAACGAAAGTCAGGTTTGGATGAGCCATGCTGATACTATTTTAAAAGTTCCTGAAAGTTATAATATTATAGCAAGTACGCATGATGTAAAAGTGGCTGGTTTTGCAATTAATGACGAGCAAACTTGGGGAATTCAATTTCACCCCGAAGTTTTTCATTCAACAGAAGGAGCAACATTACTACAAAATTTTGTAAAAGGCATTTGTGGTTGTGAAGGTAATTGGACCTCAAGTTCATTTATTGAAACCACGGTTGCTGAGTTAAAACAAAAATTAGGAAACGATAAAGTTGTTTTAGGTTTATCGGGTGGAGTAGATAGTAGCGTAGCTGCTGTTTTATTGCATAAAGCAATTGGTGCAAATTTACATTGTATTTTTGTAGATAATGGTTTATTACGAAAAGATGAGTTTGAAAATGTATTAGATTCATACAAAGGAATGGGCTTAAATGTAAAAGGAGTCAATGCAAAACATTTATTTTACGACGCATTAAAAAATATTTCAGATCCTGAAACCAAGCGTAAAGCCATTGGAAAGTCGTTTATTGATGTGTTTGATGAAGAATCGAAATTAATTACGGATGCAAAATGGTTAGGACAAGGAACTATTTATCCTGATGTGATTGAAAGTTTATCTGTAAACGGACCGTCTGCAACCATTAAATCTCATCATAATGTAGGTGGTTTGCCTGATTATATGAAATTGCAAGTAGTTGAACCATTGCGTAGTTTGTTTAAAGATGAAGTACGAAGAGTTGGAACTGCATTAGGAATAGATAAAGGTTTAATTGGACGTCATCCTTTTCCTGGACCAGGATTAGCGATTCGAATTTTAGGAGATATCACTGCAGAGAAAGTTCAATTATTACAAGAAGTAGATGCCATTTTTATTGATGGTTTAAAATCTGCTGGTTTATATGATTCTGTTTGGCAAGCTGGTGCCATATTATTACCAATTCAAAGTGTTGGTGTAATGGGCGATGAGCGTACTTACGAAAAAGTAGTGGCATTGCGTGCTGTTTCGTCAACAGATGGCATGACGGCAGATTGGTGTCATTTACCATATGAGTTTTTAGCAAAAATATCGAACGAAATTATAAATAAAGTAAAAGGTGTTAATAGAGTTGTTTATGATATTAGTTCTAAACCTCCTGCTACTATTGAGTGGGAATAAACTTAATTTTTGAATATTAAATTTTGAATGCTGAATTATTTCAATTAATGAATAAATTAAAAACGACATACCTCATCTTTATACTTTGTTTTGCAGTCTTTAGTATAAGTGCACAAACAAAATCAACGGATATAAAAACCATTAATGGTAAAAAGTATTATATCCATAAGGTTGAGAAAGGGCAAAGTTTATACGCCATTGCTAAAACATATAGCATTGATGTTAATTCTATTTTAGTTGAAAACGACGAAGCTATTGAAGGTTTAAAAAATGGACAGGAATTAAAAATTCCATTTGAAAGTTTGTTGCCAAAACAATCTAATGTCATTGATACCAATAAATATGTGTATCATAAAATTCAAAAAAATGAAACGGTTTATAGTATTTGCAAGAAATATAATACAGACGAAAAAAAATTAACTGCATTAAACCCATTAATAAATAAGGGAATAAAAGAAGGTGAGTATTTAATCATTTCTGAAAAACCACACAAGAAAAACGCAGGAGATTCTAAACCAGTTGTTTTGCCAACTAATAAATCAAATCCAGTAGTAACTTATACAGTATTGGCCGGCGAAACGCTTTATGGGATTTCTAAGAAAATAAATGTGCCAGTTGATGATATTATTAAATGGAATCCTGAAGTTAAAGACGGAGTAAAGCAAGGGCAGGTATTAAAAATTGAGAATGGTATGAACGCAACGGTACTTCATATGGATGTTGATTCTCCGCCATTAGTTATCATAAAAGATACGGTGTCTTTTCATAAATCAAAAAAAAGCGCCTACAATGTCGGTTTGTTTTTGCCATTTAAATTATCAGAAAGCGAATATCTAAATATTGAAGATTTATTGAGAGCAAAATCTTCTTTCCCATCGGCTCAAACAATGGCATTAGACTTTTATTTTGGATTTAAAAAGGCAGTTGATTCTTTAATTTCAAAAGACTTTGATGTTTCTATTTCATTATTTGATATTCAAGAAAATGATTCGGCAAAGGCTGAAGCGATCTGTAAAACTGCAGAATTTAAAAAGTTAGATATTATTTTTGGCCCAATGCACACAAGTGTATTTAAACTGATTTCTAATAGAGGAAAATCACTTCAAATACCTTCTGTGGCGCCAATTACACAGCCTAGTAAGATTTTATATAATAATAGTTTAGTGAGTAAAATAAATCCATCTCAATACACTATTATAGAAAGTTTAGCTGATTTTACAGCTGATTCGTTAACTCAAAGCTCAAATGTGATAATTGTTAACTCAACTCAAAAAGACCAAGCTTATGTTAAAGCGTTTAAAAAACGATACAACGAAAATTTATTAAAACAAGGTAAAACAATAAAAGATACCATTGTTGAGGTTAAAGGTTTGGGAGGAGTAAAGGCAAATTATGTTGCTGGAAAAAAGAATGTGATTGTGTTGCTTACCAATAACCCCGTTTATTTACAAGATTTTGTAACCCAACTGTCAATTTTTTCTGACAAAAAAGATTTAGCATTGTTAGGATTTGAAAGTATCACAACAATTGATAATTTAGATCAAGGCTATTTGAATGAATTGAATTTTCATTTTGCTGTCGCAAGTCATATTGACTATTCGCAAGTGCCTACAAAGGAATTAACAAAACAATACCAAGAAATTTATTTTAGCGATCCAAGTGACTATTACTTCGAAGGCTTTGATATTGCTTATTATTATTTATCAAATTTAAAATTGCAAGGTCCGGATATGTTTATGTATTTAGAAAAATACAATTATAACGGTGTATCCTGTGGCTTTAAGTTTTTCCGTCCTGACAATACATCTGGCTATGAAAATAAAGCAATTTCAATTTATAAATATTCAAATTATAAATTACAAAAATTAGGATGGAATTAAATCAAACTACTATTTCAGATTGGCTTAAAAAATTGCAATCTGAAATTTGCAATTCGCTCGAACTAGCAGATGGTAAAGCAATTTTTAAACAGGATGTTTGGAAAAGAGAAGAAGGTGGGGGCGGTATATCATGTGTGATCGAAAATGGAAATGTGATAGAAAAAGGAGGAGTCATGTTTTCTGCTGTACATGGTAAAGTGCCTGATTTTTTGTTAAAAGAACAAGCACACAGTATTTCAGAAAATAACAAAGCCTCCAATGAAGATACCTTTTTTGCTACTGGAGTATCCATTGTTATTCATCCACAAAACCCAATGGTTCCAATTATCCATATGAATATTCGGTATTTCGAAATGAGTAATGGTACTAAATGGTTAGGTGGTGGAATAGATTTAACACCTCATTATATTGTTGATGCTGATGCTCAATTTTTTCATCAGCAGCTAAAAGCAGTTTGTGATAAACATAACCAAACCTATTACCAAAAGTTTAAAACCTGGGCCGATGATTATTTCTTTATCAATCACCGTAAGGAAACGCGAGGTATTGGGGGTATCTTTTTTGATCGTTTAAATACTTCTGAAAATTTTAATTTTGAACAAAATTTTGCTTTTTGGCAAGACGTTGGAACATTATTTGCGCCAACCTATGTTGAATTAATAAATCGAAATAAAAATAAAACGTTTACTCCGGAAAATAAGCAGTGGCAATTATTGAGGCGGGGCCGTTATGTAGAGTTTAATTTAGTATATGATAAAGGAACTCGCTTTGGATTAGAAACGAATGGACGAATTGAGTCAATATTAATGAGTTTGCCTGCTAATGCTAGTTGGCTTTATGATTTTAAACCAATTGAAAATTCTGAAGAAAAAAAGACCTTGGATAAATTAAAAAAAGGAATTAATTGGGCATCATGACAAAAATTTTAAAATACTTTTTTCAAGGTTTGCTTATTTTTATACCGATTGGAATAACGATTTTGCTATTTCTTAAATTATTTCAATTTTTCGAGAGTTTGTTTTCCTTTGCTGGTTTTACTGGAAGTCCCTTTTTAAATACATTGATTTCATTTGCGATCCTTTTAGGGTTTATCATTCTATTGGGAGTTTTGGCTTCTTCATTCGTGTTTAAACAATTATTTGCATTTTTTGAGGAGAAGTTAGAGCATATGCCTTTAATTAAACATATTTATTCTCCCATAAAAGATTTCATGAATGCATTTATGGGTAATAAAAAAAGATTTACTAAACCAGTATTAGTGCTAACAAATCCCCAAGCAAATATTCAGGAAATTGGTTTTATAACTCAAGATGATTTAAGCGAATGGGATATTAAAGATAAAATGGCAGTGTATTTGCCTTTATCTTATTCGTTTTCAGGGAAATTAATTATCGTTCCAAAAGCACAGATTAGCCCCTTAAATGCGGATGGTTCGGAAGCGATGAAGTTTATTGTTTCTGGCGGAGTAACTGACGTTGATAAGGATTAAATAAAACGATTATTGTAATTATTTTTAGTATTTTTAAATAAATAAAAACAAACAAGCCATGAAAAAAATTAGTTTAACAGTAGGTGCTTTTTTTATAATAATAGCAGGAGCAAACGCTCAAAAAAAAATATCAGTAAAAGATGGTTCCGAGAAATTTTCTAACGGAAGTCATAACGCCTATACAACAACAATTTATGAAACATCCAAAGATGATGTAGAAAGTAAATGGAAGAGCTTTTTAAAAGACTTTAAAAATGAAAAAGTAAAAAGTGATAAAGGTGAAATTTTTGGTGATAATGTTTTGATTAAGGATTGGGGAAATAACCCGGTTGATGTTTATACTACCTTTGAGGAAGATAAAAAAGAAAAAACAGTGATTATGCATGTTGCCTTTGATTTAGGCGGTGCTTATTTGAGTGGTTCAGATGGCGATAAGCATAAAATGGCAGAAAAAATGGTTAAGGAATTTGCGATTAAAACAACTAAAGAATCATTAGGCGATAAAGTAAAAGAGCAAGAGAAAATATTTTCAAAATTAGAGGACAATCAAAAAGAACTTGAAAAAGAGAATAAAAACTCAAAATCAGATATAGAAGGGTATAAAGAAAAAATTAAAAAATCAGAGGCTGATATTGCAAAGAATGAAGCTGATCAAACAAAGAAAAAAGCAGAAATTGAAGCTCAGAAAAAAGTAGTTGAGGAGGCAAAAAGTATTATGAGTAAAATTGACTAATGATCACATTTTCACTTTGGCTTGATAACCAGTTGGTTATCAAGCCTTTTTTATGAAGATTTAATTTAACGTTGAAATAGATGTGATATATTTCAAAATAAATTTTTTTAAATAAAATATATAATGTAAATTTGCACTCCATAAAATTTATGGCCCGTTCGTCTAGGGGTTAGGACGCGTCCCTTTCACGGACGAAACACGGGTTCGATTCCCGTACGGGCTACGAAAGTAGATTTTAAACCCTCTGGTACTAGCACGTTCAGAGGGTTTTTCAATTATTACAACTCAAAATTACATACAAGTTAACATTATTCATTTATTTTTTATAATGATTAATTTCTATTGTTGTTAACAAGCAGGGAAAGTATAATGATGCAGCCTTACCTGATATCATATTACTTGATATTAATTTGCCAAAAATAAATGGACATGAAGTATTGGAATATATGAATGGGAATGAAAATTTAAAACACATTCCAATCATTATGCTTACTACTTCCTCTTCACAAAAAGACATTAATGCTAGCTATAATAATTTTGCGAACTGCTTTATTACAAAGCCCGTAGATGTTAGTGAATTTTTGACTGTAATTTCAAGCATCGAAAATTTTTGGATATCTATTGTTAAACTGCCTTCTAATAAATGTTAATGCTAATGTAAATAAGATACTAAGCCATATAGGATTGTTGATTTTTTTGTAGTTCCATTTACTAATAGCCAAAACTAATCGAAGTTTGTTTTTTTTATGCAAGCCTTTATAAATTGGAGTAAACGGAAATTATTTTCTATTTATTTTTAATGCTAAGTTGATAATCATTGTTGATTTGAAAAATGAACCAAAAAAAGGACTTTCTTAAGGTCATCCTTTACAACTAATATATTATTCATCTTTTTTTAAATTTATTGTTTGAGATTCATTTACCGTTCTGCGTATTATTTCATCCAATTCATCTGCTGATATTTTGAGTTGTTTAAACAAAAATTTGACATCCTCACTAGCGTTCATATCAATCTCTAATAGGCTTACCAAACCCATGAAGCGGGCTAAAGGAGCTCGTGTTTCATGTGACTGTGACCAGGCTATTTTTTTTAACTTAGTATTTTGATTTTCAATAACAT
>JAYVIS010000427.1:0-2669 GCA_043769975.1 Bacteroidota bacterium | reverse complement strand
TAATATTTCCCATAGCATCTAAAATCTTTTTAAATACCTCAAAGTAAAGCATTATCATCAATGTAATACTCATCATCCAAATTACAGCAAGGTTAAACCAATACGTTGGGATAAGTTTACCCATAAATAATTTATTAGGAGCATAAAAGTGTGCTGAACCTAAATTAGAATCTGTTGGGTCTAAATAAACAGGGTCAGAACGTTGAATTAATTTGCCTTCTACTTCTAAGCATTTAAATGGACTTAAATCATTTTTATTTTCCACAAAATTCTTTAAGCTTTCATTTTCATAATCGTCTTCCATTTTAATGAAAGCTTCATGTCCCATATCCTTTATTAATTTTTGAGTTACAGCGTCCTTGCCTTCTCTGGCCTTGTTACCATAATTAATATAATGTTCTTTTATTTTTTCAATTAAAAATTTATTTAATGAGTTTCTCACTTCACCATTAAATTCTTTAACGTTAAGTTTTTCAATATCACTGAAAATATATTTGTTTTTCAAAAACGCTTGTTCTTTTAAAACCGCCGTTTTGATTGTCATCAAATCTTTTTCGGTGGTTTCTTTTTTCATAAATTCTTTTTGATCATTAAGAATTTTTGTCATTTTATTTTCAATGGCATTTACCCAATAATTATTTTTATAATCAGCAATGCTAATAGCTTTGTCAAATTTGTAAAAATTCTTTTCAAACTCATTTGTTTTAAACTGGTTAACAGCTAAGGCTTCAAAAGCCCATCTACTAGCCATCATTTCGCCAACCATTGGTACACCACCTTGTTTGGCAAGAGTAGGGTTAAGCTTGTCAAATTTAACAACCACACCTGCTAATAATAATTGAGGGATAATTAAAAATGGAATTGAAATATAAATGGTTACTGCACTATTAAAGGCACTCGAAATATTTAAACCCAACATATTTGCAAAACACGATGCCGAAAATAAAACCAACCAATAATCAGAATACATTCCTTTTACTCCTAAAATAGAATTACCAACTAATACAAACGTTAGGGTTTGAATAGCTGATAAAACAAACATGATGGTGATTTTACTCCACAAATAACTTCCTTTACTTAAGTTCAAAAAAGTTTCACGTTTGCGTATTTTACGATCTCTAATAATTTCTTCAGCAGAAACGGTTAATCCAATAAATAAGGCAACCACAACGGACATAAACATGTAAGCGGGTACGTTTTCATTATCTCTAAATATATAACCCTTTTTGTTTTCAGCATCCGCGCTAAAAAAGCGCACTAAATAGGCCAATACAAATGCTAAGAATGGCGCTTCAAAAAAGTTAATTAGTAAATACTGAGAGTTTGTTAACTTACTTAGTACGTCACGTGTTAAAAAAACTTTAAATTGTTTAAAGGCATTTGGAATTTTAAAAATAGCTTCTGGTATTTTATCTTGGTGTTTAATTTCACCAATAGTTGATTCTATTTTTTCAACGTAACTTTTATTCCATTCCGAAGGACTGTTCTTTCTAATGTGAGTTAAGTTTCCATATTCATCTAATACTTTACTTTCAATAATATTAAAAATAAGTTCAGGGTTTACGTTACCACAGTTCCAACATTCACTTTCCTCAGCATTAACGTGTTCAACTAATTTTTTGAAGTAAGAAACTGCATCAACCGGATTGCCATAATAAATAGGGTATCCGCCCACATCTAATATTTGAAGTTTATCAAACATTTTAAAAATATCTGATGATGGTTGATGAATAACTACAAAAATTAATTTTCCTTTTAAAGATAATTCCTTTAAAAGATCCATAATATTTTCTGAATCACGTGATGATAAACCCGAAGTTGGTTCATCTACATAAAGCACAGATGGTTCTCTTATTAATTCTAATCCAATATTTAAACGTTTACGTTGTCCACCCGAAATTGTTTTTTCTAAAGGTGAACCAACTTTTAATTCTTTAGTTTCTGTTAAACCTAAATCAGCTAAAAGTGAGTGACATTTTTTTGCAATTTCATCATCATTTAAATTTCCAAAGCATAATTTAGCATTGTAAAATAAGTTTTGATATACAGTTAATTCTTCAATTAATAAATCGTCTTGCGTTACATGTCCAATAACACCAGCAATAGCTTTAGGATCTTTATGTATGTTTTTTCCGTTAATTAATACTTCACCACCACTTGGAATTTCAACACCATTTAAAACATTTAATAAGGTTGATTTTCCAGCGCCTGAGCCACCCATAATTCCTATTAATTTTCCGCTTTCTTCACGAATATTAATATTTCTTAAACCTAATTTTCCACCTTTAAATTTGTAATCAATATTTTTGGCTTCAAATGAAATACGAGCTTTGGTGCTGTCTTCTAAGAAACGGCCAATAATATCGCTGTAATAAATTGGTTTTAATCTTGTACTTCTTAATGATGAACCAGGCGTTAAAATATGAACTCGTCCTTTCGAAATACCTTGTCCGTTTAATTGTATTTCAAAATTGCCGTAAATACGTAAAGCATACATCCCTACACTTGCAATCGAAATTACTCTAATATCATTTGTAAGCGTATCGCAATAAATATGTTTACAGCTATTTTCATAACCGTTTTCTTTATTATTTATAACAAGTATATTTGGTGTGTTCGGAATTTTTTCTGCTGTATCTTCAACAAAGGCTCTTAGTTGATTATATTCG
>JAYVIS010000426.1:0-3544 GCA_043769975.1 Bacteroidota bacterium | reverse complement strand
CTCAACTGGACAAAAAAAATACACCAATGATTCTGAAGGAAATAAAGTGATTAATCCATTTAGAAGCACGATGAAAATTATTGGAACATCCGTTGGTTTTGGTAAACGTTTAAAAAAACCAGATGATTTCTTTTCATTATATACAGAGGCTAGCTACAATTACTATGAATTACAAAATTACCCCTACTTTATTTTAGCTAATGGATACGCAAACGACTTTAACTGTAAAATTAATATTACAAGAAACAGTGTAGATGCGCCAATTTTCCCTAAAAACGGTTCAAATTTTTCATTCCTAGGGCAGTTTACACCACCTTATTCTTTATTTAATGGAAAAGATTATGATAAATCAACTCAAGCAGAGAAATATAAATTTATTGAATACCAAAAATATAAATTTACTGCTGAGTGGTTTACACAATTAACAAATAAAAAAGCAGGAGAAGGAAAAGAAGCAAGAAATTTAGTTTTAAGAACTAAAATTGGTTACGGAATTTTAGGTATGTATAATAAAAAAGTGGGCGTTTCTCCATTCGAAAGATATTATATGGGCGGTAGTGGATTAAGTGGTTTTCAAAACTTTGTTGCTCGCGAAATTATCGCATTACGTGGTTATTCGGATAACTCTTTATCAAGTTCAAATGGCGATCCGATTGCAGCAAGATATACTATGGAATTACGTTATCCTATTTCATTAAATCCGCAAGCTACCATATTTGTTTTAGGATTTGCTGAAGCCGGAAATACATGGGCCAATTATAAAGACTTTAATCCTTTTCAAGTTAAACGAAGTGCAGGATTTGGGTTAAGAGTATTTTTACCAATGTTTGGGTTATTAGGATTAGATTATGGCTGGGGCTTTGATAATATTCCTGGAAATCCTAGTTCTGGTAATGGTAAAGGACAATTTCATTTTACTTTAGGAGCTCAATTAGGAGAATTATAAAAGTGAAAAAAATGTTAATTACCAAAATAAATGTATCTTGGCACACGTTATGATTATCTATAAAACGATTAAAATAATTAATATGAAAAAAATAATTTTATCTATAATTGCGGTATTTATGTTTTCGCATTTTGCCTTTTCTCAAAAAATGGGTTATGTCGATACCGATTACATTTTATCTAACATCCCTGAGTATAAAGCTGCTCAAGCAGAAATGGATAAAATTTCTGTTGATTGGCAAAAAGAAATTGAAGCAAAATATGGTGAAATTGATAAATTGTATAAAATCTATCAAGCCGAATCAGTATTGTTAACAGATGACATGAAGAAAAAACGTGAAAACGAAATTATTAATAAGGAAAAAGAAGTAAAAGAATTACAAAAACAACGTTTTGGTGTTGATGGCGAGTTGTTTAGTAAAAGAATGGAATTAGTAAAACCAATTCAAGATAAAGTATATAGTGCAGTTAAACAAGTTGCTGAAAGAGCAGGATTAGCATTTATTTTTGATAAAGCGGGTCAAGTTGCATTGCTATATTCTAACAGTAAATATGATAAAAGTGAAGATGTATTAACTTTTATGGGATATAATAAACAAAAAAAATAAAAACAAACCAATAAAAAAACAATGAAAAATTTAGTAAAATCAATTGCATTTGTTGCCTTAACAATAGGAACTATAACAGTTTCAAATGCACAAAAAATTGCTCACATCAGTTTAGATTCATTAATTACAACTATGGCAGAAAGTAAAACTGCTCAAGAAGTTGCTCAAAAATATTTAAAAGATTTAGAAGCGCAAGTTGCTACAATGGACCAAGAGTTGCAAACTAAATATGCTGATTATATGAAAAACAAAGAGTCGTATTCGGCATTAGTGGCTAGCACAAAAGAAACCGAATTACAAGATTTGAATAAACGTATTGAAGATTTTAAAGGACAAGCTCAACAAGATTATCAACGTAAATATGGTGAGTTATCAAAACCAATTTATGATAAAGCTAAAAAGGCTATTGATTTAGTAGCAAAAGAAAATGGCTATAAATACGTTTTAGATACAAGTACTGGTAATATTTTATATACCGAAGCGGCTGATGATATTTTAGGGTTAGTTAAGAAAAAATTAGAAACAATGCCTGCTGCAACAATACCAGGTACAACAAAAGCGGTTCCTAATGGTGCACCAAAACCAGGAAGTACAACAAAGCCTGCTGGAAAATAATTAATTGAGTTTATAGTGCTTTTTTAAAACCGTCCGCCATAAGCGGACGGTTTTTCGCTTTTAACGGTGGACTGTTAATAATCATTTTGTTTTTGTTTAAAATAGGTATAAAAAAGAAGCAACTTTGATTATTACCATGATTACTATCACGGCTTAATTAAAAAACCACACCTATGAAGAAATTTATTTTTATACTAACTATTTTTACATTTTTTATTTCAAAGCAATCTGTTGCTCAAAATAAAGACGTAAAAGAGGAAGCTGCTTATTATTTCGACATTAAAAATTATCAAAAAGCTTATGAATTGTACGATAAGCTGTACACACAAGTGCCTAAAAACTTTGAATATAAGTTTCGTTTAGGGTATTGCTGTTTATTTTATCCTGAGAAAAAAGCAAGAGCAGTTGAAATATTTGAAGACATTAAAAGAACTGATAAATCACCCGATGCCGATTATTATTTAGCAAAAGCATATCATATCAATTATAAATTTGATCAAGCAATTACTGCGTACGAATTATTTATTACAGAAAAAGGAACAAAAATAAAAGAAGACGATAAAGCTTTCATTGAAGATGCGAAATTGGGAGTAATGAATTGTAATAATGGTAAGGAATTAGTTGCAAAGAAAATTATTGCAGATATTCAAAACATTGGACCGCCAATTAATACTTCCGAAACAGAAGGTGTTCCAGTTATTTCGGCAGATGAATCAATTTTAATTTATACATACGTTGGGAAAAATAGCACAGGCGGTTTATTAAATGATTTATTAAAAGAGGATAAAGTAGAAGGTGTTTACCACGAAGATATTTTTATGGTAAATAGAAGTAGCGATACTACATGGAACATGCCTATGGGTATTTCTACATTAAATACAAACGGTAATGATGCAGCTGTTGCTTTATCACCAGATGGGCAAACACTTTTTACATTTGGTAGCGATGTTAAAAACCCGGGAGATTTGTATTCAAGTTCGTTAAAAGGAAGTGATTGGAGTATTCCTAAAAAATTAAATGCAAATATCAACTCTGAGTATTGGGAAGGTAGTTGTTCAATTACATCTGATGGAAGATATTTATACTTTGCATCTGAACGCCCAGGTGGACTTGGTGGTAGAGATTTATATGTTTCTGAAAGAGAAAATGGAGATTGGGGTCCTGCAAAAAATTTAGGTCCGATGATTAATACACAGTATAATGAAGATGCCCCTTTTATTCATCCAGATGGTCGTACCTTGTACTTCAGTTCAAACGGCCATCGCTCGATGGGTGGATTCGATATTTTTTCAAGTAGTTTATCGGAAAATCAAACATGGAATGCACCTGAGAATATCGGTTATCCGATCAATTCACCCGAAGATGATATCTACTAT
>JAYVIS010000425.1:0-2866 GCA_043769975.1 Bacteroidota bacterium | reverse complement strand
AAATTAAGTCGAAATTTTACGATTGAAAATACAAAGGCATTAGAATTAGATAGCTTGTTAGTACAACAACTACAATTAGAAAGTTTCGATAAAAAGCCTAATAACAGCACGTCTGAAAATACAACCATTAAAAAAGCAGTATCAGAAAATACAGATGCTGGCATTGAAGAAAAATTTAATGAATTATTTGATGCCTTAAAAAATCAGGATTTTTCTAAACAGTCTTCTGTTAATCCTATTGATATTGAAAAAACAGTAACGGCTGTTTTAAACAAACAAAAAATCCAGTTAAGCCAATTAGATGAAAGCATACAAAACCGTTTATCGGCACAAGCAACCATTATCAAATATGATATTCCAGAACATAAAACAGAGGCGTTTAAGAAGCCTGACATACCAGCCTTTCAGCAAATAGTCGATGATATAATGATGGGAAATAATGTGTTTTTAGTTGGTGGAGCTGGAACAGGCAAAACCTACTTAGCCGAATTATTGATTTCCAAATTAGCACTAGGCAGACAACACATTACTATAAACTGCTCACAATGGACTTCTCCTACCGAAATTATAGGTGGTCAAACAAAGGATGGCTATGTGGAGGGTAAATTAATTGAAGCATGGGAAAAGGGCTATATTTTAGTATTAGATGAATTACCCAAAATAGACCCAAATACAGCAGGGCTGTTTAATGATGCGTTGGCAAAAACAAAAATACAAAATGCCGTTGTATTTAATTCCCGTAAAGAAAGTTTTGTAAAGCATACTGATTTTGGTTGCATTGCCACAGGCAATATTTATCCTGATAAAGAAAGTATGACGTATGGAGCAAATAACAAACAAGATTTATCACTCTTAGATAGGTTTTCGGGTAGTGTTTATTTTATTGAGAAAAACCCCTCCATCGAAAAAGAAATTTTACAAAATAATATGCTATGGTCGGTTTGTGATAAAATGCGTTCGGTTATTGAAGAACTAAAATACGAAGCTCAATTATCCTTACGTTTTATGCAAAATGCCAGAGATACATTTAGTTTAGAAATGCAACGCCAAACGAAAGGGACAAAAAACAGCATCGCTGCCAATGATGGAAAAACCTTTAAAAGTACCGTAGATAGCTACTTATCCACTTTTACAGAAGTTCAGCGAAAAAACATTAAAGAAAAAATAAATTACAAAGATATTTTTTCTCAATACGATTACCGTTCATTCAACATTACAAAATCAGTTTACTGATGATACAGGCTCACATCAAAGATGATTTTAATAATCTGTTGGAATACCATCAATGGGTTAATGATTCCATAGAAAACATTTCTAATAAAAACAGGGAGTTATTAGCCATGTTTGATAAATCTACTATTGAAAGTTATATCCGTAGAAAGCCTAATTGGTTTGGAGATGGCACAAAGTATGCTGAATTAATTAAGGGCATTACTGAATACAAAGACCCACAACTAATTGAAGATATTTTTAATCAGGTTAATGATAAAGTTTCTACTCAAACAAAAGATAAAATCAAAGCTCGTAAAGTTCGCTTTAATCCCAATGGATTAGGTGTATTTGTATTTGATAGAGCCGCTATGGGAATGTATCGTTTACAAGAATTTTATAGTCCCTCATTAAATCAAGTAGTAGAATCAGACTTAGTGAATCAAACTAAAAACGGTTTTGAATTAATTTCTGATGGCTCATTAGTTGAAGAACGCTACGAGCAAAAAGAAAACGGACACCCCAAAATTAGAACCACCTCTAAAAACGTGTATGCGTATTTTCCTAAAATTAATAAGGAAAAACAAGCGGTTGAATTATATATCAGTTGTGGCGGACACGTTGGTATTAAAGCAGATGAATTATTGTATAGTGGTATTAGCGCCATTGTGGTTGCTCAATTATTAGAGAAAGCACGAATCCAAACTAAAATATCTATTGTGTTTGGTAGTTCGCCTGATAATTTTGAGGAAAGTGTATATGCTTGTTTAGTGCCTGTAAAAAATTATGATGAAGCCTTAGATATAAATTTGTTGGCATTATTGACTTCTGACCCTCGCTTTTTTAGATACGAGGGATTTAAAGGTATCATAAGCAGTTACGATTATTTCAAATCCAAATGCCCACTTACTTTGGGTAAAGGGATGACAAAGGATTATCTAAGCGAAGTGATAGAAAAATCAGACTACTCAAAGAATAAAACCTTAGCACCTAATCGCTTTTACTTTGGTTGGACGTTTAGTGAAGATGCTGCTATTGAACAAATCAATGAAACTATTGAAGAAATTTCTAAACGTATGTTAGTTGATGAATAGTGTTCAATCATACCATCCTCATTTTTATGAGTTATTGAAAGATGGTAATCTTTCAATAAATGATTTGCCTATCAATATACAAGAACTCATAACGGCTTATGAATCCGCACAAAGTAGTTGGGATAAAGCGAATGAAGAAAATAAACAACACTATGTAGAGGCTTTAATGACAAGTGATGCGTTGATTTCTGCCTTAGTATTTCAGCAAAGTAAAAAGGCAACACCGACCGAAAAAATAAGTGATACGAAAATGAAAGAATTAAAAATTAAAGCCCTCAAACTAAAGTACAATCTAAGTCAATTAAAAAAATAAATAATACAGGAAACCATGATAAACACCAATAATTATTTCGATAGCATTAAAACACTTCATGTTTCTAAGTTCCCAAAAGAATTGAAGTTTGGCTACGACTTCACAAAAGATGTAACTGAAAATCATACAACTTGGGATTATTACAATGATGATGATGAATTAAAAGCAAGTGTAGATGAATACTTAGCGAATTTAAAAACGTATTTAGCTAAAGAAAATAACCCAGCCAAAAAAGAAACTAGCTCTAAAG
>JAYVIS010000424.1:0-6546 GCA_043769975.1 Bacteroidota bacterium | reverse complement strand
CCTGGTTGAAAATTCCCTGGATTTGCACCAAGCGGAACAGGACCAATGCCAGTTCCACCTGTAGAAGAGGCATTCCAATTACAGGTAATTGGAGCAAGCGTATTGTTTTGAATATCAGCACAAGTTGAAGGGGTTAAAGGCCACATTGCCCAATCTGTATACCCTAATTGAGCAATATTAAACTCTAAAGTTCCTGAAGAACTAATATTTACGGTCACCCAAGTTGCGTTCAATTCCCCAGCTAATAAACAGCCAGAATTTATACCTGTTGGGTTTGTTGCAGGATTACTAATACTACTAGTGGAGTTGCCTGGTAAATCCATAATGGCACCATAACTAGTTGTAGAAGTATTCATTGTAAAAGGGAATGAAGGATTTCCTGAACACGCTGAAACAGTAGAAGTGGAACAATCTAGAGGAGATTGAGCTACTGAAATATTCAATAAGAATATAAAACAGATAAAAATTATATTTAATTTTCTTTTCATTATCGTGTTAATAAGGCGTTAAATGATTTAAATATATGGTCAGTTTCAAGGTTTTGATAAATCAAAATACCATTATTATTAAAGGTTAAGTTTTTAATTGATTGATTGACTTCCATTTTGAAAAGTTTGGAATTATTTGAAAATGATTTAAAATCACAAATAGAATATTGATAATTATTATTGTCTTTTTTCATGCAGATAGAATATTGCATTTCATTATCGTCACTGGAAATAGACACAAATACAATACCTTTGATGCCGTCTTTTAACTTTGAGCTTTTGTATATTTCGCAAACACGAATCATTTCTTTATTCATTTCTCTAGACGTAATATCTTTCGAATTCCAAATGGTTAATACCAATAATTTATTGGAAAAATCTATTTCAGGAAAAGTGGATTTAATTTCTTTTTGAATAGAAGGATAGTTAGTGTTTTGCGCTTTAAAATTTGCGAAAACAATAACAAACAAACTGATAAGCAATGATTTACACATTATAATTTAATTTATAACGCAAGTTACATTAAATTGTATACTTAAGGTTAAATCTTAATCATTTAAACATACCTGTAACTCATGATTATAGTAATCTTAATAAGTTAGTGGTTTTTTTATCCATTTTGACGGATTATTAATGGCTATTTCTAGTTCAAAAACATAAAAGTCTCATTTTTTATAAAAAGGAAGTTTAAAATTAATCAATTGCTTCTTGAATTTTATCCATTTTTTCTTCAGAATATTTTCCAGATACAATTTCTACTATTTTACCAGATAAATCGATCACATAGAAGTAAGGTTGATTCTCGTCTGAAGGATTTAATTGAGTCTTTAGTAATTTAATGTCTGTATCACAGTCTATTACATTTCCCCAAAGTTCTTTTTGTGTAGCCGCTTTAAAATCAGCAGCTGCTTTTTTAAATCCACTAATTAAAGGAATGAAATAGTAATTTACATCAAAATAATTTGCTACATCGAAATAATCAGTTCCTTTTGGTTTTGCAACAAACACATCGTACATCGGTTGAATCCAAGTTTTTAAATTTTCTTCTGCGCTTCTTTTATAACATATCCCAATAATTGTAAATTTTTTCGCTGGTTTTTCGGGCAAAGATACGGCTGAGCCTTCGAGTGTGTGTCCAGCTAAACTTGGAAATACTTTTTTGACTTGAGCAAAGTTTTGATTTACAGCAAGAATGCAAAGGCTTAGTAAAATCAGTTTAATAGAGTTCATAGGTTAATTTTTTGTATGATTAGTTTTTGTTTTTTTTATTACAATCCACCCAATAAACAGATTCTGTCAAATTCTTCAGGTTTTACAATTCCAACGGATAAACGTTGTAGTTTTACTAATTGCATTTCTTTTAGGTATTCGTCCGCTTTGATTTGAGCTAAGGTAACAGGTGATTTTAGCGCTTTAAATGGTGCAACATCCACGCTTACCCAGGCATCTTCAGTTGTGGTTGGGTCTTGATAATACTCTTTCACAACCTTTGCAATTCCTACAATACACATACCTTCATTGCTATGATAAAATAGCAATAAGTCACCTTTTTTCATTGCTTTTAGATTGTTGCGGGCTTGGTAATTTCGAACCCCGTCCCAACACGTTTTTTTATCTTTTTTAAATTGGTCCCAACTATATTTAAAAGGTTCTGATTTAATAATCCAATAATTCATCTTTAATAATTTGTAAATTCTAATCTCGTTTAATAATAAAACTAATTGAATATAAAATTGGTTAATTTTTCAGGTTAATACAAAAGAAGTTTATAACAAAAAATTGAATAAATAAATTTAAAATAGGTTTGTATTCTTATTCAAATTATTAGATTTGTTATGCATTAAATAAAAAACAAATGGCACATTTATCAGATAGAATAAATCTTATTTCGGAATCGCAAACAATTGCAATGGCTAGAAAAAGTCGTGAGTTAAAAGCCCAAGGAATTGATATTATAAGTTTAAGTTTAGGTGAGCCTGATTTTGCAACACCAGAAGTTATTAAACAAGCTGCAATTAAAGCAATAAATGATAATTTTAGTTACTACACACATGTGAGTGGTTATGTTGAATTACGCGAAGCAATTGCTAGAAAATTTAAACGTGATAATAATTTAGATTATACTGCTGATGAAATTGTTGTTTCTACCGGAGCTAAACAAAGTATTGCAAATGCTGTGTTATGTTTAATA
This sequence comes from Bacteroidota bacterium, assembly GCA_043769975.1. Lineage (GTDB taxonomy): Bacteria > Bacteroidota > Bacteroidia > B-17B0 > Aurantibacillaceae > UBA4416. Next base: position 3,867 of record JAYVIS010000424.1, on the reverse strand, counting down.
AACCCTGGCGATGAAGTTTTAATACCTACACCATTTTGGGTAAGTTATTTAGAGATTTTAAAATTAGCGGGTGGAACACCAGTAATGATTGATGCTGAAATTGAAAATGATTTTAAAGTTACAGCTGCTCAATTAGAAAAGCATATAACTCCAAAAACGCGTATGATGATTTTTAGTACACCATGTAATCCAACAGGTTCAGTGTATAGTAAACAAGAGCTTCGTGAAATTGCAGATGTTATAAAAAAATATGATGAGCTTTATATTATCAGTGATGAAATTTACGAGCATATTAATTTTGTAGGTGGTCATGAAAGTATGGCTCAGTTTGCAGATATAAAAGATAGAGTTATTACCATTAATGGTGTTTCAAAAGGATTTGCAATGACAGGTTGGAGAGGTGGAATTATGGCTGCTCCAAAATGGATTGCTCAAGCTTGTGATAAAATGCAAGGGCAATTTACTTCTGCAACTTGTAGTATTACACAAAAGGCAATGCATGCTGCTATGGATTTACCTGCAGAAAGTACTTATTATATGCGTGATGCATTTTTAAAAAGAAGAGATTTAGTATTGAGTTTAATGAAGGATATTCCTGGACTAAAAACTAATACGCCACAAGGTGCTTTTTATGTATACCCTGAAGTATCCGCTTTATTTGGAAAATCATATAATGGATTTACTATAAATAATGCCACTGATTTATCCATGTTCTTATTAGATGTGGCTTACGTTGCTTTAGTGCCGGGCGCAGCATTTGGTGATGATAAATACATCCGTTTTTCTTATGCTACTTCTGAAGATAAATTAATAGAAGCCTTAAAAAGAATGAAAGAAGCCATTGAAAAATTAAAATAATTAGTTAAAAAAGGAATCACCTAATATTTTGCTATAAACAGCATTGCTTTTAAATGAAAAAATTCTCTGTAAAAAAAGAACACATTCGTGAAATATTTAAATCGTTTAATAACTTAAACGTTTTAATAATTGGCGATGTAATGATTGATAGTTACATGTGGGGAAAGGTGAATCGTATTTCTCCTGAGGCTCCAGTTCCAATAATTGCTGTTACAAAAAAAGAAAAGCGATTAGGTGGAGCTGCTAATGTTGCGCTTAACATTCAAGCAATGGGTGCAAACCCAATTTTATGTTCGGTTATTGGTATTGATTTTGAAGGACAAAATTTTTTAGAATTACTTAAAACTCAGAAATTAAGTCAAAAAGGAATTTTAAAATCTCGTACTCGAATTACTACTGAAAAAACTCGCGTAATAGGAAATAACACTCAACTGTTAAGAATTGATGAAGAGGTTGAGGAAGATATTACTCCAGCTGAAACCCAGCAGTTAATTACTCTAATTTCATATATCATTCAACATGAAAAAATAGATTGCATATTATTTGAAGATTATAATAAAGGCCTAATTACTCCAAAATTAATTTCAAAAGTTGTTGAGCTAGCTAAAAGTAAAGGCATACCAACATGTGTTGATCCTAAAAAGAGAAATTTTAACGCTTATAAAGGTGTTACTCTATTTAAACCAAACTTAAAAGAACTTAGAGAAGGCTTGAAATTAGATATTAGTTCTGATAATATAAATGAATTGCAACGAGCTATAAGTAGCTTTAGAGTAAAGCAAAAATTTGATACAGCTCTTGTTACCCTGGCAGAAAAAGGAGTTATCATAAATTCCCGTTCAATAAAAGAACATACTCCTGCACATATTAGAAGTATTGCAGATGTGAGTGGCGCTGGTGATACAGTTATAAGCATTGCATCACTCTTAATGGCCTTACACGTTAATCCAATTGTGATTGCCCACATTTCAAATTTAGCTGGTGGTTTAGTGTGTGAACAAATTGGCGTTGTGCCTGTTAATAAAGAACAGCTATTAGAAGAGTCATTGAAGTTGGACTTCGTGAAATAAAAATAGCCAACTTAACGTTGAAAAATTAAATTAAAAATGGAATCAATCACACCTTATAATAATTCGGATTCAAAAAAAGATCAAGTAGCGCAAATGTTTGACAACATTGCGTTTCGATACGATTTTTTAAATTCTTTACTTTCTTTAGGAATTCATAAGGGTTGGAGAAAAAAATGTATATCACTCATATCAGGAAAAAAACCAAAATACATTTTAGATGTAGCAACTGGTACTGCGGATTTTGCAATTGGTGCTCTGAAATTAAACCCCACTAAAATTATTGGTATTGATATTAGTGAAGGTATGATGAAGTTTGGAAGAGAAAAAATTAAAAAAATAAAAGCAGAAGATAAAATTTCATTAATTTATGGTGATGCAGAAACTTGTGATTTACCTGACAATTCTATTGACGCTATCACTGTTGGATTTGGAGTTCGAAATTTTCAAAACCTAGAAAAAGGTCTTATTAACATGAACCGTATTTTGAAATCTGGAGGACAAATTTGCATATTAGAATTTTCTACTCCTCGTAAATTTCCATTTAAGCAATTTTATAAATTTTATTTTAATTATGTAACACCAACATTAGGGAAACTATTTTCAAAAGATGCACGTGCCTACACGTATTTACCTGAATCTATAAAAGCATTTCCTGATAATGAAAATTTTGTTGCCATACTTAACAAATGTGGTTATTCAAATGCTAGTTATCAATCTTTAAATTTTGGCTTGGCTGCAATTTATATGGCTGATAAAAAATAATTTTTATTATTTATCGGAATAAAGAAATTTTTCCGTTTCGGATTACTTTTTTATCATTGCTTTTTTGAACTACTTCTAAGCGATAAACATATACATCGTCAGGGCAAGGATTACTTTTAAATTTGCCATCCCATTTTAAATTAATGTTGTTTGAGTTAAATACAATATTTCCCCACCTATCAGTAATTACCATTGAATAATAACTATAATCACACTGAAAATTTGCTGAAAATAAATCGTTGCGATCATCATCATTAGGCGTAAAGCTGTTTGGAATATAAATTTCACAATCGCAGTTTTTATATTTTACATAAACACTATCAGTTTTGGAACCACAATTTTTTGAAACTGACTTAACCCAATAAATACCTTCTTTAGTTGCGTTTATTGAATTTGAATTTGAACCCGTGTTCCAGTATAATTTTACGTCGTTTGGAGCTTTTACTGATAAGATCTTATTGGGTTCGCTCTCACACACAATTAATTCTTTCCCGAAATTAGGAACTGTGCCAACAAAACCAATTACTTTAAAGGTATCAATGTAACTGCAAGCTTTGTTCGAAACCTTTACCCAATATTTATTAGGTTTTTCAATTCTAATATTGTCTGTATTTTCGCCTGTACTCCAAGTGTATTTATAGGCTTTATTCTTTGTGATTATGTTTAAAAGTGAACCTGTACACAAAAAAGTATCTCTAATGTTTATTTTTGGTTTGTCAAATATTTTAACATAAGTAGATTCGTTATATGTTTTTTTTCCATCTCTTATTTTTAAAAAATATTGCCCTTTAAATTTTAAAAAATATTGTTTAGAATTATATATTGAGCCATATGGTGTATCCCATTGTATAACAGCATTTTTACTTACTTGTTCTTCTTTGAAACTTATAAGGATGGAATCGCCAAGGCATACGAATGTGGTATCAGACAAAAATTTTATCGGTTTTGTTTGAGCTTTTGCTTGCAATAAAAATATGCAGAAAAAAGTTATAGATATGTTCCTTATTTTTTTTATTTTATATAAAATTAATTCTATTATATAAGCGTTGAGGTTAATTTTTATTAAATTATAAAATGTTGATTGTTTATATTTGAAGTGTAATGGTAATCAACGTTCCATGTTGTGGTTTATCTAAATCTTCTTTATCAATAATTTCAACTTTTTGTTTTTTTCCAG
>JAYVIS010000423.1:0-2755 GCA_043769975.1 Bacteroidota bacterium | reverse complement strand
CCTTCTTTTTAGTTGTTACCTGTTTTTGTTATAGTATTTAAAAAGTCATACTATGAAAAACAGGATTTATTTTTTATCAGTTGTAATTACATGTTATTGTATAAATGTACAAGCACAAGACCCTCACTTTACGCAGTTTTATGCTAACCCTATTTATTTGAATCCTGCTTTTTCAGGTTCGCAACGTTGCCCAAGGGTTTGTTTCAATTACCGAAACCAATGGCCAAATTTATCAGGCACTTACGTTACCTATTGTGCTTCGTACGACCAACATGTAGATGCAATTAATGGAGGAATTGGTTTAGCAATTTTGCAAGATAATCAAGCAAGGGGAACACTTAAAACAACAGCTTTAAATCTTTCTTATTCCTATAAAATAGAACTCAATCATTATTTCACATTACGTCTTGCATTGCAAGCGGGTTATTTGCAAAAAGCATTAGATAAATCGAAACTCAGTTTTGGTGATATGATTGATTACCGAAGAGGTTTTGTTTGGAATACCAACGAGGTTATTCCACAAAAACAAAAATCGTTATTAGATTTTGGCGCAGGTGTTTTAGCATATAGTAAGCGTACTTATTTTGGCGCAGCTTTTCATCACATTAATCAACCCGATGAGGGATTACAAGGCTCCTCGAAACTACCACTTAAAATTACGGCACATGCGGGTGCTAATTTACCTCTCGAAAAAGGTGGAGGAGTTTCTATTTCGCCCAACATCTTATTTATGCAACAACAAAATTTCACACAACTAAATATTGGGTTATATGTTGTAAAAGGTGCATTAACAGGTGGTATTTGGTACAGAGGCAGCGATGCCTTTATTATTACCCTTGGCGTACAATCGCAATTTATTAAAGTTGGATATAGTTATGATGTAACGGTTTCAAAGTTGGCAAGTAATACCGCTGGTTCGCACGAAATATCGTTACAATTTCAAACAACGTGCAAAAAAAAGAAACCTAAATTTCGTAATGATACTTGCCCTTCTTTTTAGTTGTTACCTGTTTTTGTTATAATATGTAAGAGAATTATAAATTTCGAATAATTATTACTATGAATCCACAAATTGAAATTAAAAATCCCTGCCAAGAAAAATGGGATGCGATGAAACCTATTAATGGTGGGCGATATTGTTTAATATGTAAAGAAACTGTGATTGATTTTACAAATAAAAAGCCAGATGAAATTGCGATAATTTTAAAAACTCAAAGTAACGAAAAGCTTTGTGGTAGATATAATGCTTGGGATGTAAAAACAAACAACCCAATAGATAATTTAGTATGGAAACTAAACATGAAAGGTTTTCGCTATCTTGCTATTGTATTGTTTAGCCTGTTGTTAATAACAGGTTGCAGAACTCGAAAATCGACTTATGGAAAAATTCGTACTACTCACAAAAAGCATAAAACAATGGGTAGAGTTATTACCACACCTACATTTTAAGCATAATTTGTTTTTAAGTTGAAATAAATGGAAACCTTGCAAAAAACCATACAAAAAAAAGATAAACAAGCCGTTGAGGTATTGTACAATCGGTATGGAAAAAAGTTAGTTGCTTATGCCATGTACCACTGGAAAGTGACAGAAGACGAAGCTTGGGAGCTAACATATAAAACACTTTATAAAATTATTGATGTGATAGATAAATACAGTTTTGAAACTGAAAGTAAATTCAATGGCTTTGTGTTTCAGGTGTTTATTAATAACCTGCGCAATCAGTACAACGAAAAAAAAGCAAAGCATGTTGAGATTATTCCATTAAACGAAAGCCATGGAAATACGGATAATAAAGAGTTTGATACAGAACAAGAAATAACAACAAACCCATACATGAATTGTTTGAAGAAAATATTAGAACAATTAGATGACTGGAAACGAATATTATTACTTATGAAAGCGCAAGATTTTTCTTACGAAGACATTGCGCAATACGTTGATAAACCTGGTGAGCAATTGAAAGTGTATTATATGCGAGCCAAAAAAACAGTAACTGATAAGGTAAATGAATGTGTAATGAACGCCAAATAAAAAAATGAATCCTTTAAATAATATAACGGAACAGCAATTAGATGATCTTTTAAAAGAAGTTTATTTGGAAACCAATAGCAATAAACTAAATGAGCAAGATGCTAATTTAGTTTTTGGTAAAAGTTATGCTGTTATAATTAATACGGATAAAGAAAAAGAGTTGTTACAAAAATTAATGTCAGTAACAAAAACGAATAAAAACAATCAATGGTTTTATTTTCTATTGCTTGCGTTAGGCCTGATAATTGGTGTTGTGGCATATTTTTATGTTCAGAAACATTCAAATAAATTTTTTACTACTAATTATAACCAAGATTTAGTTATACAAAAAGATGTCCAATTAACTTCTACTGAAAATAATTCGCTAATTGACAATAAAGCAACAATCTTTATTAAAGAGCAAGATACATTTCCTAAGATTACATCAAAACATACTACATTAGTTAATGATTCGGCATTTGCATCTAAAACTCATGTTCCTCAGCAAATAGTAGAACAAACATTGCCTTATCTTACTAAAAAAGATAAAGTAAATTACAGAAATATTAAAGAACAGTTATTAAGAAACCTTAGCTCGCTTAATAAATTTTTTTACACAAAAATTCCTGCCAATAAAATTAACTATGCGAATAAACCATTGATAATAAATGAATTTAGCATGAGAAATATGGCTGTGAGTAATTTAGAATACAAAGTATTTTTATCCGATTTAATTTCTCAA
>JAYVIS010000422.1:0-8191 GCA_043769975.1 Bacteroidota bacterium | reverse complement strand
GCAAGTGCTGGTATGTTGAGTTCTCAGCATTCACAGGCATTTGAAAACTGGTTTGCAAATTGCCCAGGTTTAAAAGTAATTGTTCCTTCAAATGGATATGATGCAAAAGGCTTGTTAAAATCAGCTATTCGTGATAACGATCCTGTTATTTTTATGGAAAGTGAGCAAATGTATGGTGATAAATGTGAAATTCCTGACGGAGAATATTTAATTCCAATTGGAGTTGCTGATATTAAAAGACAAGGAACTGATGTTACTATTGTTTCTTTTGGTAAAATAATTAAAGTGGCTTTAGCTGCTGCTGCAGAATTAGAAAAAGACGGAATAAGCGTTGAAATTGTTGATTTAAGAACTGTTCGCCCAATTGATTATGACACCGTAATTACTTCAGTTAAAAAAACTAATCGATTAGTAATAGTTGAAGAAGCTTGGCCATTAGCAAGTATTTCAGGCGAAATCGCTTTTAGAGTTCAAAAAGATGCGTTTGATTATTTAGACGCTCCTATCAGAAGAATCACAACAGCTGATGTTCCTTTGCCTTATGCGCCAACTTTAATCGAAGCTTCGTTGCCAAACATGGCTAAAGTTATTGAAGCGGTGAAAAGCGTAATGTACGTAAAGAAATAAAATTTTAAATAATTAGCTTTTTCTAACTGCTCATGTTATGCGTTATTAGAAAGAGAATAAATACACTATTGAAATGAAGATAATTATCCCAATGGCGGGCAAAGGTAAGCGTATGCGCCCACACACACTTACTGTTCCGAAACCATTAATAAAAGTTGCTGGTAAACCAATTATACAGCGTTTAGTTGAAGATATTACTAAAGTATGTGGAGAGAAAGTTGATGAAATTGCATTTATTATTGGTGTGGATTTTGGAAAAGAAGTTGAGGATAGTTTAATTAAAATAGCTGAAGAACAAGGTGCCAAAGGGACTATTTGTTATCAGGAAAAAGCTCTGGGAACAGCTCATGCTATTATGTGTGCAAAAGATTCAATAACGGGTAAAACAGTTGTAGCTTTTGCAGATACTTTATTTAAAGCTGATTTTGTAATGGACACCAATCAGGAAGGTGTTATTTGGGTACAAGGTATTGAAGATCCTAGCCAGTTTGGTGTCGTGAAATTAAATGCTTCAGGTGTAATAACTGATTTTGTTGAAAAACCAACAACGTTTGTAAGTAACCTAGCAATTATCGGTATTTATTATTTTAAAGATGGCGATAACCTTAAAAAGGAATTGCAATATTTATTAGATAATAACATTACTGAAAAAGGAGAGTTTCAATTAACGAATGCTCTTGAAAACATGAAACAGAAAGGCATTTCTTTTACTCCCGGAAAAGTAACTGAATGGTTGGATTGCGGAAATAAAAACGCAACTGTTTATACAAACCAACGTGTTTTAGAATTTGATAAATATAAACCGACATTAAAAGGAAAAAATATTTCTAATGTCGATAGTTTAGTTATTGAACCATGTTTTATTGGTGATAATGTTACCTTAATTAATTCAATTGTTGGGCCTCATGTATCCATTGGTGAAGGAACGGTTGTAACAAATGCTATTATTAAAAACTGTATTATTCAGGGTAGCACAAAAATAAATAATACGATTGTTGAAAATAGTATGATAGGTGAGGGTGCCGAAATAAATGGTAAATCGCTTGACGTTAGTTTGAGTGATTATACGACTCTTAATTAAGAAAATAATTTGCGTTTTTTGAAAGGTTCATATTTTAATATTGGTTTGCTTTTGCTTTTAGCTCTAGTTAATTATCAATGTTCAAATTCTAAAAAAGTTGCTTCAACTAAATCAACAAAAAACAATTCAGTTGATCCTTCCAAATTTTCCTTTTATTTTATTGAAGGTTGCAAGGAACGGATGAAAGGAAACTTTGAACTTGCTGAAAAATTATTTGTTGAATGTTTAAAAATTGATCCAAATTCAGCAGCTGTAAAGTATGAAATCGCTAATATCAAAAAATATAATGGTCAGCACGATTTAGCTTTAAAATACAGTAAAGAATGCGCTTCACAAGATCCAAAAAATGAATGGTATCAATTATTATACATTGAGTGCTTACATAACACGCGTCAATATGCTTTAGCTGCAGACGCATACGCTAAACTTATAAAGAGCTATCCTAATCGGCCAGAATTTTACGAAGGTTTAGCAGCAGAATACATGTATGCTCAAAACTTTGATAAGTCTTTTAAAACTTACGAAGAGCTTGAATCTAAATTTGGTCCAAACGAAGCTTTCAGTTTAAATAAAATAAAAATTTTAAAAACATTAAATAAAAAAACCGAAGCAGAGGCTGAGCTAAAAAAATTAATAAAACTAAATCCAACTGAAGTTAAATATTACACTTATTTGGCAGAGTTTTATCAAGAGACAAATCAAAATGAAAAAGCTAAAAGTGTTTATGAAGAAGCTTTGAAAATAGATCCTAATAATCCGATGCTGCATTTGGCATTAGCTGATTATTATAAGTTTACTAATGATAAAGAAAATTTCTACAAAGAAATTATAATAGCTTTTGAAAATAAAGATTTAGATATTGAAACTAAGCGAAAAATTTTAGGATCTTATTATGAATTATCAGAGCAGAATCCTATATATCAAAAACAAGCAGATGAGTTAATTGAAATTATGCTTCGCTTGCATCCATTAGCCCCTGAATCACATTCGCTTAATGCCGATTTTTTATATCGAGATAAAAAAATTAAAGAAGCAAGAGATGAGTATGAGATTGCAGTTTTCTTAGATAAAGATAAATTTGTGAATTGGAATCAACTGATGTATTTAGAATCAGAATTAAATGAAAATAAAAAATTAGAGGAACATAGTTTTGAAGCTATGGATTTATTTCCAAACCAACCTTCGCCTTTCTTTTTTAATGGTATAGCCAATATTCAATTAAAAAATTATGCAAAGGCAGTTGAGTCACTTAATACAGGTATTGAATTTGTTTACAATGATAAACCCTTATTGATAGAATTTTATGTTAGCTTAGGTGAAGCTTATAATTATTTGATAGAATATGAAAAATCTGACAAAGCATTTGATAACGCATTAAAAATAAATCCGGATAAATCAGAAGTTTTAAATAATTACGCTTACTACTTATCAGTTCGAAAGAAGAATTTAGAAAAAGCTGAAAAATTATCGAGACGCAGTAACGAAATTGCTCCAAACAATCGCTCGTATATTGATACTTATGGTTGGATTTTATATCAGCTTGGTAAGTATAGCGAAGCTGAAATTTGGCTTGGAAGAGCTGCAAAAATGGGAGTTAAAAATGCTGTAATTTTAGAACATTATGGTGATGTACTTTTTAAGTTAAATAAAATTGAAGAAGCACTCTATTATTGGAAAGAAGCAAAAGCGAATGGGAAAGACTCAGAACTCTTGGATAAAAAGATAACGGATAAGAAATTATATGAATAAGAAACTGGGATTTAAATTTTTTATTTTAAGCATCAGTTTAATTGCGATGTTTATAGGGTCATGTAAAACAAAAAAACATACTCAGGTAACCGCTGATAATCAAATCACAGACACACTGCAAGATAAATGCAGGCTTCAATTTAAGACTGCTAAAAATTTATCTCGACATATAAAAGATAATGAATTAAAATTTGATTGGATTAATGCTAAAGCTGATGTTGAAGTAGATATTGATGATGACAATAATAAGTTAGACGTAAAGGTAAGAGGTAGAAAAGATAGCGCTATTTGGATTTCTATACAAGCAGTTGGATTAATTGATATTGCAAAACTTCTGATTACACGTGACTCAGTTAAGATGGTTGTTTATGTAAAAAAGCAATATTTTAGAGGAGATTTTAATTATATCAACGAAATACTGAATGCAGATTTAGATTTTGACATGATACAAGCTGCTTTATTTGGAAATAGTGCAGATTTTTATGAAGATGATAATAAATTGAATCCTGTTATTGATAGAGTAAACTGCCATTATTTGTTAAGTACCGAACGAAAAAAGAAATTGAGACGTATAACTACTGGTCAAGATAGCGTTAAACGTTCGTTGCAAACAATGACTTTAATGAATGAGACCTATAAAATTATTAATAATCATTTTGAAGATGTTTCAACAAATCGAGTTTTTAATGCTCAATATGATAAATTTTTGGCAAAAGACTCAGTTTTTGCACCACACGATGTTAATATTGAAATAAAGGCAGAGAAGAAAATAACCCTAAAAATTAACTATGTTCGCATAGAGATAAATCAACCACAAAAACTCTCTTTAACAATACCGAAAAATTATGATCCTATTCCTATTAAAAAAGATAAACCTTAGTAAAGTAATTTACTTCATTTTCTTTTTTATTGGATTACAGTTAAGTTCTGTTGCGCAAACTAAAGCTCAACAACAATCACAAAAAGAGTTACAAAATAAAAAAAACAAGTTGAATGATGATATCAAACAACTTAATTCTCAATTGAGCCAAACTAAGGCTAGTAAAAAATCGCAGATAAACACAATTGTTGTAATTAATACAAAATTGAAAATGCGTGAAGAACTTATTGGAACCATTAATGCGCAGTTATCTCAAATAAACGGGAGTATTAAACAAAATGTTACCGAAATTAATACATTAAAAAGCAATTTAGCGAAACTGAAAGCAGAATATGCTAAGATGATATATTTTGCCCAACGTAATCAGGACTCTTACACAAAAATAATGTTCTTATTTTCTTCTGGTAATTTTAATCAAGCATATATGCGAATTAAATATTTTCAGCAATACGCAACTTTTCGAAAAAAACAAGCTTTAGAGATTGTTGCAACTCAAAATGTGATTACTGGAAAATTAAATGAGTTGGAAGATCAACGCCATGAAAAAAATATGTTGTTGGGGAATGAGAAAGAACAAAAACAACAACTTGATGGAGAAAAACAACAACAAGAAATTGTATTAAGTGAGTTACAACAGCAAGAAAAAGAGTTGAAAACTGAATTAGAAAAAAAGAAACGTGATGCTGAAAATTTGCAAATTGCCATTCGTAAATTGATTGAGGCTGAAATAAAACGTAAGCTTGATGAGTCTGTTAAAATTGCAAATGATAAAGCTATCAAACTTGCTAAAACAGAAAAAAACAAGAATGAGATTAAAGAAATAAAAAGCAAAAATGAAGCGAAAAATCCTACAGTAAAAACTTATGCCCCAGAACTCACTGCAGAGGCTGCTGCATTAGGCGCCGATTTTTCTAGTAGTAGGGGTAAATTACCTTGGCCAGTTGCTAAAGGAGTTATTTGTCAAGGATACGGCGAGTATGAGCATCCTGCAATTAAAGGATTCATTATGAATAATAATGGTGTAGAAATTTGTGCTAATAAAGGTTCACAGGCAAGAGCCATATTTGGCGGTGAGGTAACAAGTATCGCAATCTCTCCAACTGGGGGAAAATTAATCATAATTAGGCATGGCGAATACTTAAGTGTTTATATGAACATAGGAGAGGTGTTTGTGAAGCAAGGAGATAAAGTTACTATTAAGCAAACAATTGGAACTATTCAAGATGAGGATGGAAAAACAAGTGTAAATTTGCAAATCTGGAAAGGTCAAAAAACGATGGACCCAAGTGGTTGGCTTTATAATGGACGTTAAAAATAAAATTATGAAAAAACTTATTCTATTATTATCAGTGTTGTCGATACATTGTGTTGGGCAAAACAAAACACATATTTTATTAATGAATGGTGTTGCCCACTTGGGAACAGGTGAGGTACTTGAAAATAGTTACATAGCAATTAAAGATGGAAAAATTGAATTGGTTACAGATGCCCGTATTACAAAAATTGATATTTCGAAGTTTGACACAACAATTAATTTATTCGGAAAGCATATTTACCCTGGTTTAATTGCACCAAATTGCATTATTGGTTTGCAAGAAGCAGAATCCATCAGAGCAACTAGCGATTATGCCGAAGTTGGCGAATATAATCCGCACATCCGAAGTTTAATTGCATATAATACAGATAGTAAAATTTTACAAACAGTAAAAGCGAATGGAGTGTTATACGTTCAAGCAACCCCACGCGATGGTATAATTAGCGGAACATCCTCTGTTTTGGCAACTGATGGATGGAATTGGGAAGACGCTGTTATAAAAACAGATGACGGAGTTCATTTAAATTTTCCAAAGTCTATTCAAAAAAATGGCTGGTGGGCAGAACCTTTGCCATCTGACAAAAACACAAGGTATAATGAAGAATTGAAATCATTAAAAACTTTTTTTGAAAACGCAATGGCTTATAATAATACCGCCATTCCAATTGAAAATAATTTGCGTTATGAGGCGATGAAAGGTTTGTTTAATGGAAGTAAAGCATTATACATACACACAGATTATGTTAAGGATATTATTACTGCAGTTAATTTCAGTAAACAATTCAATATTAAAAAAACAGTCATTGTAGGTGGAAAAGATAGTTACAAGGTAACTGCATTATTACATCAAAATAACATTGCGGTTATGTTAAATCGTTTGCATGATTTGCCTGATTTACCAGAGGCAGAAACTGATTTAGGATATAAACTCCCGTACCTGTTACAAAAAGATTCAGTTTTATTTTGTTTGCAAAATCAAGGTGATATGGAAGCGATGAATGCTCGTAATATTGCTTTTTTAGCCGGAACAGCTGCAGCTTATGGTTTAACTAAAGAACAAGCATTACAAAGTGTTACTTTAAATAGCGCAAAAATTTTAGGGATTGATAAATTAGTGGGAAGTATTGAGGTTGGTAAAATTGCTTCTATCATTGTTTCTGATGGAGATGTTTTAGATATGAAAACAAACAATATTATTCTTGCTTACATTAATGGCAGACAAATAAAATTATCTAATTTCCAAAACGACTTATATAAAAAGTATTCTGATAAATTTGGTATCAAAGAATAGTCAATCAAATTAATATGTCAGACTTTACTATAAAATCAAATTTGGTTGATGTTGTTGCGAAAGAAATTTATGCGGCAGAAATAAATATAGTAAATAATAAAATTTTCTCAATAATAAAAACAGACGAGGTTTATTCAACTTTTGTATTGCCTGGTTTTATTGATTCTCATGTCCATATTGAAAGCAGTATGCTTGTGCCTTCAGAGTTTGCTAAAATAGCAGTTAAACATGGCACCGTTGGAACCATTTCTGATCCACATGAAATTGCGAATGTTTTAGGTATTGCAGGAGTTGACTATATGATTGACAATGCTAAGCAAGTTCCTTTTCATTTTTATTTTGGGGCGCCATCATGCGTTCCAGCAACTGAGTTTGAAACATCTGGTGCAACAATTGATTCTACTGGTATTGATGCATTATTGTCGAAGCCTGAAATTGTTTATTTGGCCGAGATGATGAACTTTCCGGGAGTGATTTATAAAAATGAAGAAGTTCTTAAAAAAATAGTTTGCGCCAAAAAACATAATAAGCCTGTTGATGGACATGCACCTGGCTTAATGGGTGATGAAATGAAAATATATTTTGATGCAGGAATATCAACTGATCACGAATGTTTTAAATATGACGAGGCTTTACAAAAATTAGAACATGGTGTAAATATTTTAATCCGCGAAGGAAGTGCTGCAAAAAACTTTGATGTTTTAATTCCATTGATAGAAAAATTTCCAAAGCAAATTATGTTTTGTTGTGATGATGCACACCCCGATAATTTATTAGAAGGCCATATCAATAAACATGTTAAAAAATCAATTGCATTAGGTTATAATTTATTTGATGTATTGCGTGCGTCTTCCTATAATACTATAAAACATTATAAGTTACCAATTGGAATGCTTCAAAATGGTGACGTTGCTGATTTTATAGAGGTAAATAACCTAACAGATTTTGAGGTTTTAAAAACATATATTAAAGGCGATTTAGTTTGTGAAAACAAACAATCATTTATAAAATCAGTAGAAACGAAAACAGTAAATAATTTTAATTGTAGTTTAAAAAGTAGTGCTGATTTCACTATTAAATCAACCAGTAAAAAAATTCGTGTTATTGAAGTATTAGATGGGCAATTAATTACCAATGAAATTGAAAGTGATGTTTTAAATGAAAATGAGTTTACCGAAACTGATGTTAAAAATGATATTTTAAAAATTGCAGTTGTTAATCGTTATTACGATGCGACAGTTTCTGTTG
>JAYVIS010000421.1:0-5868 GCA_043769975.1 Bacteroidota bacterium | reverse complement strand
AGGCCAGCTATTAGTGAAAAAATACTGAATAGTATATGAAAATTAAAAGCGTAACGCCAATGCTTTAAATGGATAATCTTTTGTTTAGTAAGCAAAAAGTCAACATCATAGGTAAAGGTTAAATATGGCAAAGTTAAATCTATCATTAACCAACAGAACAGCGAAACAAATCCTATCCAACAAATTGAACGAATCGCTTTACGCATTTTACAATAATCGATTTAAAATCTCGCCAAATCTAAATACATCTTCAAACGAATTATACATTGGAACAGGCGCACAACGAATCACATTTGGTTCGCGCCAATCTGGTATAACCCCGTTTTCAATTAAACTGTTGTACAACGCCTTTCCTTTGCCATGTGCAACAATACTTATTTGACATCCTCTATTAGCTTTTGGTGTAATAATTTCTAAACAATTATTTTTTTCTTTATTGATTTCACCAACAATAAATTCCAAGTATGCAGTTAACTCTTTACTTTTTTCATTTAATTTATCCATTCCAACTTCATCAAACATATCTAAAGATGCTTTGTAAGCAGCCATTGACAAGATTGGCGCATTACTCATTTGCCAACGCTCTACTGTTTCAATAGGCTTAAATTCTTTATCCATTTTAAAACGAGTTTCTTTATCATGGCCCCACCATCCAGCAAACAATGGCATGTCAGTGCTTTTATGATGACGCTCATGAACAAATGCACCTGCAACACTTCCTGGACCAGCATTTAAATATTTATAAGAACACCAAGCTGCAAAATCTACATCCCAATTATGAATTTCTAATTTTAAATTACCCGCAGCATGCGCTAAATCGAAACCAACAATTGCGCCAGCCTTATGTCCAGCCTCAACAATAGCTTTCATATCAAAAACTTGACCGCTAAAATAATTCACGCCACCAATCATAATTAAGGCTAATGAATCTTTATTATCTTCAATTGCTTTATAAATATCTTCGTGTCTAACCTCGTATTCACCTTCGCGTGGTGCAATTTCAATAATGGCATCGTTTGGCGCGTAACCATGAAATTTAACTTGTGATTGTAAAGCATATTGATCACTTGGAAAAGCTTTTGCTTCGCATAATATTTTATAACGTTGTTTTGTAGGACGATAAAATGACACCATTAATAAATGTAAATTAACCGTTAATTGATTCATCATCACCACTTCAGTTGG
Source organism: Bacteroidota bacterium (assembly GCA_043769975.1). Lineage (GTDB taxonomy): Bacteria > Bacteroidota > Bacteroidia > B-17B0 > Aurantibacillaceae > UBA4416. The sequence goes on along the minus strand of JAYVIS010000421.1, from coordinate 4,683 downwards.
CAAGGCACCAACTATTTTAGCCGTTTTATCAGTTAAAATTTCGTGATAGCTCATCCAAGGATTTTTTGCTAAAAAATGACCTTCAACACCATAAGTTGCCCAATCGTTTAATTCTTGTTGGATATAATCTTTTGTAGTTTTTGGTTGTAAGCCTAATGAATTGCCAGTAAAATAAACCATATCAGTTCCATTGTGTTGTGGAATGTAAAATTTATTACGATAAGATTTTAGTGAATCTTGATTATCAAGTTGTTTTGCAAACTCTAATGTGTTCGTGTAATTAGCCATTATTAATTTTTATTGTCTGTAAATTTAACAAAAAATAAAAACGTCCCTACAAAATAAAAAACTTTATCTTTAATCAGTGTCTTATTCTAATAACATACAATTAGCCAGGAAGCTAACTTTTAAAAAGTTAAACAATGCGTTTAAAGTTTGGTTAAGTTATCATGTTTCAAAAAACACGAAGCAGGCTTTAAATAAAGGGTACCCAATTAGTTTGGCTATTGAACCAACCACAAGTTGTAATTTACGTTGTCCTGAATGTCCGAGTGGTTTAAGGGAGTTTACTCGGCCAATTGGTATGTTGGAGCCAACGTTTTTTAAAAGGACCATTGATTCTGTTTACAAAGAATTAATTTATTTAACTTTTTATTTTCAAGGCGAGCCATACTTAAATCCTCATTTTTTAGAAATGGTAAAATACGCTTCAGATAAAAAAATTTATACTTCAACATCTACGAATGCACATTACTTAACACAAGAAATGGCTCGCAAAACAGTAGAGAGTAAGTTGGATAGATTAATTATTTCAATTGATGGCACAACTCAAGAAACCTATGAACAATATCGAATTGGCGGAACCTTAAGCAAGGTAATTGAAGGGACAAAAAATATTATTTTAGCAAAAAAGGAATTACAAAGTAAAACTCCTCATGTTGTTTTTCAATTTTTAGTTGTTAAACCAAACGAACATCAGCTTAATGATGTAAAAAAATTGGCAAATGAATTGGGAGTTGATGAAGTGGTTTTTAAAACGGCCCAGGTGTATGATTTTAAAAATGGTAACCCCTTAATTCCAGATAATATTAAATATAGTCGGTATAAAAAAAATAGTGATGGGACTTATTCCATTAAAAACAAATTATTGAATCAGTGCTGGCGAATGTGGAGTAGTTGTGTTATTACATGGGATGGATTAGTTGTGCCTTGTTGTTTCGACAAAGATGCAAAACATCAATTAGGAGATTTAAAAGCGGATGGTTTTAAAACTGTTTGGCAATCTGATTTATATCAAAGTTTTAGAAAATCTATTTTAAAATCTCGCGAAGAAATAGAGATTTGTAGAAATTGTAGTGAAGGAACGAAGGTTTGGACGGAATAATTTTTTGGATTAAGTATATTAAGTTAAGTTAATCTAAACGTTAGTAATAGTGCGGTGGTTTTGGCGAAAGAGTGCGAACTGCGATTTTTTCGGTGGTAGTGCGAAGGTTTTTATGGGAGAAAAGAATCGGAGTTGGTCTTTCGTCTTGAATTTTGTTTCTTTTGTTCAAGCAAAAGAAATTAAAAAAGACATAAAATTTGAAGCCAATTTAGTTATCTTTACAGTAACACCTCATTGGTGTGATTATAAAAATGGCAAAATCAAAAAAACAACCAAAACGTTATTTATTCGAAGAAGTACTAACGTTTTTAAAACATAATTCCGAAAAATCGTTTAATTACAAACAGTTAGGCTCTGCAATGGAGATTGATAGTGAAAGCGATCGCTTTACATTATTAGAAACCCTTGAAGAATTAAAACATCAGGGTTTTATAGAAGAAAAAGAAATTGGAAAATATCAATTTAAAGAAACCAAAACATACGAATCTGGCACGATTGATTTTACAACTTCAGGCGCCTCTTATGTTATTATTTCTGCCGAAACACAAGATGTTTATATTCCATTTCGAAAAAGCAAAGATGCTTTGAATGGAGATTTAGTAAAAATAAATATTACTAATAAAAATCGAGGAAAACCTGAGGGCGAGGTTGTTGAAGTAATTAAGCGTAAGAAAACAAAGTTTGTAGGAACGATTCAAATCAATCAAAAATTTGCTTTTGTGGTTCCTGATTATAATAAAATACATGTCGATTTTTTTATTCCATTACAGGATATTTTAAATGCTCAGAACGGACAAAAAGTTGTTGTAGAATTAGTTGAATGGAAAAAAGGGTCTGATAATCCAAATGGAAAAATAATTGAAGTACTTGGTAATGCTGGTGATCATGAAACAGAAATTCATGCGATTATGGCTGAGTTTGGCTTGCCAATGGTTTTTGATCCAAAAGTTGAAGCTGAAGCTAAAGATTTGAATACTGAAATTTATCCTGAAGAAATTGCTAAACGTCGAGATTTTAGACACATTACTACTTTTACGATTGATCCGGCCGATGCAAAAGATTTTGATGATGCCTTATCATTACAATTATTAGATAATGGAAATTGGGAAGTAGGTGTTCATATTGCAGATGTAACGCATTACTTAAAACCAAAAACAATTTTAGATGATGAAGCTGTTAGTCGTGCAACTTCTGTTTACCTAGTTGATCGTTGCGTTCCTATGTTACCCGAAGTGTTAAGTAATTTTGCCTGTTCACTTCGTCCTCATGAAGAAAAATATTGTTTCAGTGCAGTTTTTGAATTAGATGAATTTGCACAAATTCAAAATCAGTGGTTTGGAAAAACGGTTATTTATAGCGACCACCGTTTTAGTTATGAAGAAGTGCAAACGATCATTGAAACTGGTGTAGGAGAGTATAAAGATGAAATTTTTACCTTAGATAAATTAGCGAAAATTTTGCGAGCAGAACGTACAGCAAAAGGTTCAATCTTTTTTGATAAGGCTGAAGTTAAATTTGAATTAGATGAAAACGGTCTTCCAACGGGAGTTTATTTTAAAACACAAAAGGATGCTCACAAACTGATTGAGGATTTCATGTTATTAGCCAACAGAAAAGTTGCAGAGTTTTTAGGAAAACCACAATCTAAAGACGACGAAAAAACGAATCATCAAAAAGATAAAAGCAATGCTAACGCGGTTGTGTATCGTGTACATGATGTGCCTAAAGATGAAAAACTACAAGAGTTAAATAATTTTGTTGAACGTTTTGGTTATTCGGTAGCGGTTGGTAACAGACAAAAAACAGCACAATCTATTAATAAGTTATTAGTTGATGTGAAGGATAAAAAAGAGCAAAGCATGATTGAGTTGTTGGCAGTAAGAAGTATGCCGAAAGCAATTTATACTACTAAAAACTCTGGTCATTATGGTTTAGGTTTTGATTATTATACGCATTTCACTTCTCCTATTCGTCGTTATCCTGATGTGTTAGTTCATCGTTTGTTAGAAGCAAAATTAAATCATAAATTATATTTAAAAGCAGATGAGTTAGAACAATTGTGTAAGCATTCTTCTGAAATGGAAAAGTTGGCTGCTGATGCAGAGCGCGCTTCTATAAAATATAAACAAGTTGAGTTTTTATCTGATAAAATCGGGATTGCATTTGAGGGTATTATTAGTGGAGTTACAGAGTTTGGTATTTTCGTTGAGATTACTGAAAACAAATGTGAAGGAAGAATTTCATTAAGAGATATGAAGGATGATAACTATTCGTTTGATGCTGATAATTACCGTGTTGTTGGTAGAAATACTGGTAATATTTATGCTTTGGGAGATAAGGTTGTTATAAAAGTTCGTCGTGCTGATTTAATTAAGAAACAGTTGGATTTTGAATTTGTTAGCCACACCAATTCAAAGCCAATTATTATTCGTAACGAAAAAAGGTACAAAAAACGCAAGTAATTATATCTTTTCGCTTAACCAATTTGAGTAGTTTATTAGTCCTGATTGTCTTTCATTAATTGGATAAGTGGAAATAAATTGCTCAATTTCTTTTCTTAATGGTCGCCATTTGAATTCATATTTATTTAAATAGGGTTTAAGAATTTTTATGAGATGAGCATCTTGCTTAATACTATCTTTTTCTTTTAGCGTTGCCATCGTTTTTTCAATCTGAATTAGCATTTTTTGCGACGACTCAAACTCTCCAATTCCAATTTTATTTAATAACTCAAACAAGGAGAGTTTAAATTTAAAAGCTTCATCAAATGATTTATAATTTTGAGATACATACATCTGGCTAAAGAATTTACTTGCTTGTTTGTGTTTCTTTAAATCAAAATAGGTTATGGCTAAATTATTAAGTACATAAAAATAATTAGTTGGATTATTTTTTATCACCGTTTGTTGTTGAGCGTCCAGTAATGTTTCTACGGCTTTTTCTAAATTTGTTTTTGTGTAATTCATTACTAAAATATTATAGTAATAAAATATATACTGATCGTAATTTTGCTTGTTATACAAATTTAGATTCGTGTTTAATTCTGCAGCAAATTGAAGTGATTGAGAATGTTTTCCTAACATAAAAGAGGCGTTGCACAAATACACTAATAGTTGAAGTTTTATGTCGTGATTTTCTTTTTTAAAAATCGAATCTTTTTCAAATTCAATCAAGCAGCTTTTTAAATAAGCTTCAAGCGATGTGTAATCATTTAGCAAAAGCATTAATCGACTTAAATTCTGAAATATTTTTATTCTTAACTGTGTGCTGTTTTTTACATATGATAATTTTAATGTGTT
>JAYVIS010000420.1:0-6349 GCA_043769975.1 Bacteroidota bacterium | reverse complement strand
GGCCATTTTCATTAAGCGTAAAGCTTTACGATAACCTTCAGGATTTGCCATACCAAAACGTCGTATCTGACGCATCTTGGTATTAATCCCTTTTTGCTGACCAATAAACATAACGGTTTGCCCATCTACGTCTCCAAAACCTCCAACCATTGCTTTGTCATCACCTACAGTTCTATCGCCATGTAATTCTATAAATGAACTACTCGTCATATAATCTATATAAGCTAAAGTATACGGTCTTTCAGGATGTCTGCTAATTTGAACGCGTTGCCATGGTGTAAGATTAGAAAAAATCTCTACTCTTTTTGAATGAATTTTTGCTTCAAGTTCTAAAATAGATTTACTCATATCCACCTTGCTTTTTTCAGCAACAGCTTTTAATTTCTCTAATTCTTCGGCAAGCTCCTGAATTGGTTTTTCAAAATCAAGATATATCATATTTGTTGTAGTTTTAATTAGTGGGCAAATATACAAAAAAAATATTTTATTACTTTTTTAAGGCTTTAAGACTGGTAATGAGATACTTGAAGGATTTTCGGCATCATGAAATAGTTTAATGTCAGATTTCATAAACTGAAAATTTTCACAATGATAAATATCTATAAATTGCTGAGGATTTCTATCTGCTAAAGGAAACCAAGTGCTTTGTATTTGTACCATTAATCGATGACCTTTTTTAAAGGTATGAGCTATATCTGGTAAGTCAAATGTTACAGAAGTAATTTTATTGGGCTCAAAAGCTTCAGGCTTTTCGAAACTATTGCGGTATCGCCCACGCATAATTTCGCCACGCACTAGCATTTCATAACCATCCATTAGATAATTTTTGCCATTTCCAATTCCATAAATTAACGTGTCGTAAGAAAATCCATTTGGAAACACATCAATTATTTTTACTACAAAATCGGCATCAGTTGTACTTATGGATACTTTTAATTTGGCCGTTACTGTACCAGCAATAGTTAAATCCTTATCTAAAACATCAGTTTTAAAAGTGATAACGTCTGGTCTTCTGCTTGCGAAGCGCTGATCGTCTGTCATATATTCTCTTGTTCGTGATGATTGAATATCTTCGCAATATGGAACTGGTTTATTTGGATCGCTAATGTATTGTGTTAATATATCGGTATTAGTTGGTTTAGCAATTGTGTTTAACCCGCCACTATGTATAAAATAAAATTCTGTTTTAACCGTATTTATTGGCGGCCATTGAGCAAACGTTTTCCATTTATTTTCACCAGTAAAAAAGATTGACGCTCCTGCTAAATTTTTAATATCACCTTTTTGTTTTAGGTAATAATTAAAAAATGGAATTTCGATATTTTGCTGATAATAAGCAGATGTGTAATTTTCGAAACGAACATTTCCTAAATAACGACCATCACTTTTAAGCCATCCACCATGGTACCAAGGCCCCATTACAATACGTGTATTCGTTTCTTTACTTTGTTTTTTTACTGCTTCGTATAATCGCCAAGCACCATAACAATCTTCTGCATCAAATAATCCGCCTACTATTAACATGGCAGGTTTTATGTTTTTACAGCCAACTCTTGCGTCACGTTCTTTCCACCAAGCATCTAAATTTGGATGATTCATTAAATCTGTCCAAAATTTTATACTATCTCCCATTAATTTTGAGAAGTCTTTTAAAGAACCAGTTTCTAAATAAAATTTATAGTTGTCGTGAGTATAATACTTTACTTCATTTGGCCCAACAGTTGTTGGTTTGGGACGAGGTTGTCCAAAACCAGAGTAAAAATTATAGGCATCGTTTAACATAAAAACACCGTTGTGGTGAAAATCGTCTCCCATAAACCAATCAGTAACGGGCGCTTGCGGACTAACTGCTTTAATTGCTGGATGCCCGCTTAATGCTGCCATGGTTGAATAAAATCCGGGATACGAAATCCCAAAAACACCTACGTTACCATTATTATTTGCTACATTTTTCACCAACCAATCTACAGCATCATACGTATCGCTTGCTTCATCTATATCAGTTTTGGTTTTTTTATTTGGATTAAATGGTCTAACATCAACAAATTCTCCTTCGCTCATCCATCTCCCTCTTACATCTTGGAAAACGAAAATATAACCTTCTTTTAAATATTCTTTCCAATGCGTGTCATACATTCGGGATTGTATTTTGTCTTCACCATAAGGAGCACAAGAATAGGGCGTTCTTAACATTAAAAATGGATGTTTTTCGCTTGTGTTTTTTGGAGCATAAACAGAAGTAAATAATTTTATCCCATCACGCATTTCAATGCGATATTCTTTTTTAGTGTAATTTTGTTTTACCCAATTTTCATCTATAGTTTGAGACTTAAGATTATTAAGGATTAAAAAAAATAGGATGTATATGATATATTTCATTGTGGAATTTTCTTTTTATTATTAAACAGATCTGAATTTTTTTTAATTAAGTTCTAAAAATAATGAAAAAACTGACAATTATTGCCAATAACTTTCGTTATTGAATTAAATTTGAAGTAATGAATAATAAGTTTCTTAGTGTTTTTTTAATTTTTTTTTCTTGGTTTTCGTTTGCTCAATCTTGGACTCAATTGCAGGATTTTACTGGAACGGAAAGAGATGATGCATCAATTTTTACAATTGGTAGCAAAGTATATTGTGGTACAGGTCTGCAAGTTGGTTGGACATGCACAAACGATTTTTACGCATTTGATTTAGCCACAGAAACGTGGGGCTCTATTTGTTCTATGCCTACAATAGCTTCAAGGCAATATGGAATAGGGTTTTCTATTTTAGGAAAAGGTTATGTTTTTGGAGGAGTAAATGATTTAGGTACTTATTTAAATGATTTATGGGAATACAACCCTACAACTAATACTTGGTTGCAAAAATCTAATATGCCATCGTTAGGAAGATCTGGTATAGTTGCTTTTGTAATAAATGACATAGTTTATATAGTTGGAGGAAGAACATTCGTAAATAATGCAATTCCAGAAACATGGATGTATAATCCAATGACGGACATTTGGACTCAATTAACTAATATTCCTATTAGTGGAACATGGCGCGGAGTTACATTCACCTATAATAACAAGGGATATATAGGGTTAGGTAAAAATAATTTTGATCAGTACAATAAATTATTTTTTGAATACAACCCAACCACTAATACTTGGAATAATGTTCTAGGTTATTCTCATTTCGGAAGAGCATACACAGGCTTTGCGCAAATTGGAAATTTTGGATATTTATTTGGTGGTGCTGATAGTTTAGGATTTATAGATAACACCTTCGAAAAAATTGACTTATCAAATTTTTCAACCTTGTTATTAAATCCATTTACTAGCGTTTCACGCAAAGGATGCATGTCATTTGTTGGAAATAATTCTTTTTATATAACCACTGGAGTTTCAACAACAGCAAGGTTTAAGGAAACGTGGAAAGCTTCGGATATTGTAGGTATAAATAAAAGTAAAAAAGTGGACGAATTAATGCTTTTTCCGAATCCAGCTAAGAACAAAATTACAATCAGTTTAAAAAATGCAGAAATAATTTCAGTTAAATTTTATGATTATTTAGGGCAAGAAGTTTTAAAGGTTAATTCCGGGTTTAGCAACATTGATGTTTCACAAATAGCCCAAGCTGGGATTTATAGTGTGTATATTTTGTTGGGAAATGGAGTATTAGTTGTTCGCAAATTAATTATTGAATAGTTTTTATATATTTGAAGTATAAAATTATAACTATGAAAAATATTATTGCTGTGTGCATTTTGTTTATTAATTTCTCCTGTTTTTCTCAAGCATCAAATGGAGATGAAATAATAGGGAAATATATGACTGAAAACAATGAAGGTATGGTCGAAATTTCTAAGCGTGACTCAAAATATTATGGAAAATTAGTTTGGAATAAAACTGCTGATAAGTTAGACATTAATAATCCGGATAAAACCCAGCATACGGTATTAATTAGAGGAAAAGAATTGTTAAAGAATTTTGATTATGATGGTTCGAGTCTATGGCATAATGGAACTATTTACGATCCTAAAAATGGCAAAACATACAGTTGCAAGGTTACTCGAGATGAGAAAGGGAATTTGAATGTGCGTGGTTTTATTGGCGTTTCTCTTATTGGAAGAACAAGTTATTGGATAAAAGTAAAATAATTGTATTTTTATCGTTCAAGACTTTATAAGTAAATAAAATTAAACATAAATGAAATTTCATAAAGAAGGTTATCCCACATTATTAGTTACCCTGTTGTTTTCTATAATAATTATTTTAATAGCACATTTTGCATTTCCAACCTTTGCAATTGCACATTGGTTTGCATACATCCTTTCGGGCTTTTTATTAATAGTTGTAATACAATTTTTCAGACATCCAACACGCGTTCATACCATAAATGCAAATGCAATTATAGCACCTGCTGATGGTGAAGTTGTGGTTATTGAAGAAACTAATGAAGATGAGTATTTTAAAGATAAACGCATTCAGGTTTCTATTTTTATGTCACCGATTAATGTGCACGTCAATCGTTACCCTATTGCAGGTATTGTAACTTATGCAAAATATCATGCTGGTAAATTTTTAGTAGCTTCTTTGCCAAAAGCAAGTACTGAAAATGAACGCACATCAGTAGTTGTGAAACACGAAAACGGAACTTCTATTTTATTCAGACAAGTGGCAGGGGCATTAGCACGCCGTATTGTGATGTATAGTAAAGAAGGTGATGTGGCAACGCAATGTGGAGAAATGGGCTTTATTAAATTTGGCTCACGAGTTGATTTATATTTGCCGTTGGATTCGAAAATTAAAGTTAAAATTGGCGATGTGGTTAAAGGATCGCAAAGTGTGATAGCTGAGTTTTAATAAACAAACTCTTTAATTTCAGGAGTTACTTCTGCACCTTTATGTTCAGCATAAAAAGATTCTAATTTAAGATTTAGAGCAGCAACCACAGCTCTATAGTTTTTCATTTGCCTATAGTCATCAGCGTTTCTGCTTACTTTTCTATATAATTTTAAAACATCAGCAATGTCAGCATAGAATCCATCTTGGTTTATTTTACTATTCACAGTAATCCCTGCTTTGATTTGAAAATAAGGAAATGGTTTATGAAGTTGTATAAAATATTTATTTTTTATGATGATGGAAGCATCTCTACTATAACTTCCTTTTTCTGTGGATTTCTTAGCTAATGATTCTGGCACAATTCCTAATGAAGAATTATATAAAGCACCTTGTTCGGCAATAAGAAAGAATGAAGCGTTACAAATTATTGAAGAATTAACCTGCAATGTTGAATCAACAAAAATACCTGATAAATTATTTTTGCGAATGGAGTCGGATGATTCAGAATAAAAAAAGTAGACTGGACAAAATGTAAACTCTTTTCTGTAAGCGCTCATAATAATTTTATTAGCCAGTTCAGTTTCTTTTTCCAAGTTGGTTGCTAAATCTATATTGCCAGATGTTTTTAATTGGGAAATAGCACGATGATTCGTTTTTAATCGAACCAGCAAAGCGCCTTTTTTTAATAAATTTATTTGAGCGTAAGCAACTTTATATCTTAACGCATTGAAATTTTTAAAAGATGTATCGTTTTTGTAGTCGTTATAAACAGGGCTTTTTACGCCTTCATCTTGAGCAAATAAAGAGGTGGTGAATAGAATAAAAAAACTTAAAATAATCCTATTTAATTTCTGAACCATTATTAAAATTGGTTTTTGAAGCGTTTATAAAACTTAATTCTCCTTTACTATTTGATGCCATTAAAATCATGCCTTGACTTTCAATTCCTTTTATTTTACGTGGTGCCAGGTTTATTAAAATACTCACCTGTTGGCCAATAATATCTTCAGGTTTATAATATTCAGCAATGCCACTTACTACAGTTCTTTGATCAATTCCTGTATCAATTTTAATTTTTAATAATTTATCTGTTTTAGGAACACGTTCAGCTTCTAAAATTGTGCCGGTGCGTATGTCCATTTTATTGAAATCATCAAAACTCGTTTCTTCTTTTGCTGGAGGTATAACAGTAATCGTGTTCGCAATTTTGCTTTCAGCAAGTTTGTTAATTTGCGCTTCAATTTCCGAATCTTCAATTTTCGCAAATAGTAATTCATCTTTGTTTATAGTATGCCCAGCCGCCATGTTGGTTGTTTGCTTTGCAGCATGCCATTTTAAAATAGGCATATTCAGCATTGCAAATAATTTAGAAGATGTAAATGGAATAAACGGTTCACTTACAATAGCCAAATTACAAGTTATTTGTAAAGCAATATTCATAATTGTTTGAACACGCTTTTCATCTGTTTTTATCAATTTCCATGGTTCTGTTTCGGCCAAGTATTTATTTCCTAAAC
>JAYVIS010000419.1:0-15858 GCA_043769975.1 Bacteroidota bacterium | reverse complement strand
TTTGCGTTACTAAGTCCATCTTCTGGTCCAAAATGTTGAAATGAAAAACTTCGATTTTGAGCATTACTATTTAGTTTAATAAATAATATTAAACCAATCACTAAATATTTACATATCATATTATTCATACAATGCTTAATAAATAGTGAGTTTCGGAATTTAATGCGATAATTACTAATAAAATAAATTTTAATTTTTATTTACTTTGGAGTAACAGCTCTGGTTTTTAAAAACTCAGCAAATTCTTGAGATCTTGCTTTAGAAACTTGAATGCTAGTTCCATCTGACATTAAAATGGTGCCTCCTTCAGCATTTGAATATTCTTTGATATAATCAATATTGATTAAGGATGAACGATGTATTCTAAAAAACACATTAGTTGGTAAAATTGCTTCAAATTCTTTTAATGTTTTTGAGGCAACAATTTTTTTATTGTTGTTATTACTTAAATAGATATTTGTATAATTATCGGAAGCTTCAAGCCAAACGATATCTTTATAATCAATCAATGTAAAGCCTTTACTGTGATTTATTAATACCAAATTTTTATCTACAGCAGCTGTATTTGCAGGAATTCCCTTTTGTTCGTAGTGATGCACAACTTTTTTTACTGCATCTTGCAATTCTTTTAATAATAATGGTTTTAAAAGATAATCAATTGCACCTGCTTTAACCGCATTTATTCCATGTTCGCTATAAGCCGTTAAAAATATTAAACAAAAATCTCTATGTGCTAAACCGTCAATCATCTCTAATCCAGTCATACCAGGCATATTGATATCACAAAAAACAACATGTGGTTTTAAATCTTGTATTAATTTTTTGCCTTCCATTCCACTTGCACCTTCAGCAATTACCTCTATTTCAGGGCAATATGCGGCAAGCATTGCTTTTGTATTACTGCGGCTGTTTTCTTCGTCGTCAATGATTATTGTTTTATAAGTTTGCATAGCATTTATTTTTAAGCTAATCTAACAATAATTCGACTCAAATTCAACACATTTATTTAATTATATAAATGTTTGAGTGGAATAGTGTTTTTTTGAAGGGAGTATTTATTATCTTGCACTTTTATTTAGTTTAAAACGGTATGACAACAAAATTTCACTCATTCATTTTCTTAATCGTATTTGCAATTAATTGTAATGCGCAAAAAAACATTTCAGTAGAAGATATTTTTACTCAAAAAATATTTACAGCCAAAACAGCTTCTGGTTTTAAGGCCATGAAAAATGGAATTCATTATACAGTTATTATAGCAGATAGTACTGGTAAAAGTTTGGTTAAATACGATCTTAAGTCTGGAGCTAAAATTTCAGTCATTGTTAAAGATAAAGACATGTTGTTGGCTGGTCGCCCAATTGATATAAGTAATTATACGTTTAGTCCAGATGAATCAAAAATTGTTTTTAAAACCAATTCGGAAGATATCTATAGACACTCATCAAAAGCAGATAATTATGTGTATGACATTAAATCTGGAAAATTAGCTCAACTTTCTCCTGAAGGTAAACAAATGTTTGCCACTGTTTCCCCTAAAGGTAATAAAGTAGCCTTTGTGAGAGATAATAACTTATTTATTAAGGATTTGGACTTGAATAAAGAGATTAAAATTACTTCTGATGGAAAAATTAATGAAATTAAAAATGGCTGGGCAGATTGGGTTTATGAGGAAGAATTTGGTAAAGCTAATTTTTTTGAATGGAATGCTGATGGTACAAAATTAGCCTACGTGCGTTTTGATGAAAGTAAAGTGAAGGAATTTTCGTTTGATACTTATAACAATAATTTATATCCCGATAAAGTTACGTTTAAGTATCCAAAAGCTGGTGAAGACAATTCGATAGTTACGGTTCATATTTATGAATTAAAAACTTCAGTTAGTTATAAAGTTGATATTGGTAGTGAAACTGATATTTATATTCCTCGTATTAAATGGACAAATGATGTTGATGTATTATCAATTCAACGCTTAAACCGTTTACAAAATAAGTTAGAACTTTTATATGCTAATGCAATTACTGGGTCGTCAAAAGTTATTTTAACTGAAGAAGCAAAAACTTATATCGAAATAAAAGAAGAAATTGTTTTTTTGCCAAACAACAAAGGATTCATTTTGACAAATGAAAGTGATAATTACAACCATTTATATTATTATGATAATAATGGAAAAGTAGTAAATCAAATCACAAAAGGAAATTGGGATGTGATTACGTTTTATGGTTATGATGAAAAAACAAATACCTTATTTTATCAAAGTACTGAGCAAGGGCCAATAAATAGAGATGTGTATAGTGTAAAACTTGACGGAACCTCTAAACTACGCTTATCGCCATTAAATGGAACAACAGAGGCTGATTTTAGTGCTGGATTGAAATTTTATGTTTCCACCTATTCTGATGCAAATACACCTGCAGTTTATGAATTACACAGTTCTGATGGTAAATTAATAAAGGTATTGCAAAATAATTCTGAACTAAGAAAATTAATGACTGATTACAAATTATCTAAGAAAGAGTTTTTTACATTTAAAAATGCTGATAATATTGAATTGAATGGATGGATGATGAAACCTCGAAATTTTGATGCCTCAAAAAAATATCCTGTTTATATGTTTGCCTATAATGGACCTCATTCTAATAAATGTAATAATGCATGGGAAAGAACTGAGTTTTGGTGGCATTCAATTTTAAACCAAGAAGGCTATATTGTAGTGTGTGTTGATGGAAGAGGCACATTAGGAAGAGGAAGAGAATTTAAACATAGTACTTATATGCAATTAGGTAATTTGGAAGTGCAGGATCAAATTCAAGCAAATATTTATGTAGGTAATTTGCCATTTGTAGATAAAACACGCATTGGTTTTATGGGTTGGAGTTATGGAGGATATATGGCATCATTATTAATAAGCAAAGGAGCCGATTATTTCAAGGCGGCAATAGCTGTTGCTCCAGTTACTAATTGGAAATTTTATGATAATATTTATACGGAGCGTTTTTTGAGAAAACCAATCGATAATAAAAGTGGATACGAGGATAATTCACCCATAAATTTTACTAAGAAAATAAAGGGAAGCTTTTTACTAGTGCATGGCAGTGGCGATGACAATGTGCATTATCAAAATTCAATGGAATTATCAAGAGAATTAATTAAAAATAATATACCATTTGATTTTATGACCTATCCTAATAAAAATCATGGCATTTCTGGTGGTTTAACCCGTACTCATTTGTATAATAAAATGTTGAAATTTGTTAAAGAAAATTTATAAGACTCAAAAAATTATCTAATATTTTAGTTTAGTCATCCTAAAACCTTAAATAGTCTTAATTGTTTTAGGTTAATTAAGTAAATTACTTATATTTGATAGCCTTTGGCATAATTAAATTACAAACATGAATAAGCCAGAAATTAAAAAAGTTGGATTGGCCTTACAGGGCGGTGGAGCTCACGGAGCATTTACTTGGGGAGTTTTAGATAGACTTTTAGAAGAAGATCATATTGTGGCTGATGCCATGTGTGGAACAAGTGCTGGGGCTGTAAATGCTGTAGCTTGTGCGTATGGTTTACATGTTGGAGGACCGAAAGCAGCTAAAGAGATTTTAGAAAAATTATGGCGCAAAGTTGCTCAAGCTGGAAGCTTATTTCAGCCAAGTGGCTTTGATAAAGTATTTGGTGGTGGCGATATGCATAATTCGCCAAGTTATATGATGTTTAATAACATGAGCCAATTTATGTCTCCTTATAATTTTAATCCTTTTAATTATAACCCGCTTCGTGATATTTTAACTGATTTGATTGATTTCAATGAGTTGCACATGTATAATAAAAAGAAATTATTTATTTGTGCTACGAATGTTAAGACCAACAGAGCCAAAATTTTTAGTAATAAAGATATTACGGTTGATTCTGTTTTAGCTTCAGCCTGTTTGCCATTTTTATTCCAAGCTGTTGAAATAGAAAATGAATATTATTGGGATGGTGGATACATGGGTAATCCGCCAATATTTCCTTTAATTACAAATACACATTTACATGATATTGTTTTAGTGAAGATTAATTCAATTATTATCAATTCAGTTCCTACAACTGCTAGAGATATCGCTGATCGTGTCAACGAAATTTCATTTAACAGTAGTTTGATTAACGAAATGAAATTAATTCATTACCGTAACGAATTATTAAGAAACGGAATTTTAAAAACAGATGATAAAACAAATAGAGAAATTTTGTTCATACTATTTCTGGCTACGATGCATTAAGTCAATTAAGCTATAGTAGTAAAATGAATACATCATGGGAATTTTTATTATCGCTAAAAGAAAAAGGACGACAAACTGCTTCTAAATGGTTAGATACAGATTATAAACAAGTTGGCTTAAAATCAACATTTGATGTAGAGGAACATTTCTTTGAGAAATTTTAAAATTAGCAAAGTTTGAAATGTCTGGTTTTTTGAAAAATACCTTTAGTTTAGTTTTTTTTATTTGTTTGTGTTTTCATTTAAACGCGCAAATTTTTTATCCAAAGGATAGCAGTTACATTAGCACGATTTCTCACGATGATAAAACTAATTTCCAAAAGTATCAATACCAAAAAGTAGATACCACACTTACTAACTTTCAAAATTATTTGCTTCGTAATACAAATGGAAGCTATGGCTTGCCTTCATCGCCTTTGTTATTTACCTATCAAACTCAAACCTTAGGATTTAATTTTTATAATGCGCCATATCAAAATGATATGATAAATAAAAGCAATGTATTATATCATCAAACAAAAGGACCATTTGCTAGTTTAACGGGGATTGCAGGTAGTAAGCAAGAGCAACTCTTTAAATTTTTGTTTAGCAATACCTTTAAAAATAAATTAAACATATCCTTAGGTTTTAATCGCTATGGTAGTTTAGGCTTTTATAAGCGTCAGCAAACTTTTACTAATAATTTGTATGTATCCAGTAATTATACCAATAAAACCAGTAGAGTAGGGTTTTATAGTTTTTTTTTATTTAACAAAGTTAAGCATCTCGAAAATGGTGGTTTAAAGTATGACTCAGTTTTTAAAGAAAATGTAAATATAAATAAACAGCTTTTGACTTTGAACTTGAGTGGAGCTAAACGCGAAGTGCGTTATACGACCTTTAATTTTAATCCTTGGTTTCGGTTAAATAAAAAAGAAGATAGTTCAACTATTTTTTCTCACTTTATAAATTATGAATTCGAATACAAGGGCAATTATTCAAAATATTTAGATAATGGAATTGCAACTGATAAATATTATCAAGTTTATTATTTAGATACTGTAAAGACAAATGATTCCAGCCATTGGCGAAGTGTTACAAACGGGCTAAATTATGTGTTAAACATAAATCCAATTCATTCTAAATTACAGTTAGGATTTAAAAATGAGTATAACCTCGTGCATCAATATGTTGATTCAGTCATCCAAAATAATAGTGTGCAGGCTGGTTTTTTTGTCAATCAGGAAAATTATAACGGTTTTGTAAAAGTCAATTATATTGTAAATGGCGGTAATGCAAATGACTATTTGGTTGAAATCAATAATTCATTTTTGAAAAAAGCAAAATTTAATAATAAATCCATTTCATATAAAATCTATATAAATTATTCAATGGAAAAACGGCATGCTGATTATATTTATAATAGATGGTTTAGTAATAATTATGAATGGAGTCATAATTTTGTGCCAACAGAAAAAATGCAATCAACCGTTGGGATTGCTAGCTTAGATAATCGTTTTGGATTTGGTATTATTTCACAACAAATCAAAAATCAATTATATTTTAGCGAATCTATTGTTCCAGCTCAAACTTCAATCACTATTCAAAATTTATCTGCATTTATCTATAAAGATTTTTTGTTGTTTAAGCATTTAGGATTTAATGTAAAGTACAATTACCAATCCTCTTCTTATCAGGCAATAACCAGTTTACCAACTCATATATTAAATTCAGCTTTGTATTATCAGGGAAATTTATTTAAAAATGCGTTACAACTTCAAATCGGCTTTAGCGGAACTTATTTTAGCGAGTTTAACGGTATGGCTTATTCGCCGGCATTAAATATGTATTATGTTCAAACTCAAAAAACAGTTGGTAATTATCCGTATGTTGATTTCTTTTTAACTGCCCGAATTAAACCAGTTCGCTTTTTTGTAAAGATTGACCATGTTACACAAGGCTTATTTGGTAGTAATTACAGCCTAACTCCAAATTACATCCAAAACGACAGAGCGTTTAAATTCGGGTTAAATTGGTTGTTTTTTGATTAGTATAAATTGATATTAATTTATTAATTTAGCCTTCAATAAAAAACCAAACTCTTATGTCAAAAATCCATAATTTTAGTGCTGGCCCAGGTATTTTACCTTTAGACGTATTGCAACAAGCATCAGCTGCCTGTTTAAATTTTGATAATTTAAATTTATCATTATTAGAAATTTCTCATCGTAGTAAAAATTACGAAGCTGTTATTGATGAAGCTCACCAATTAATTAAAGATTTATTTGAAGTTGGAGATGATTATGATGTTATGTACTTAGGCGGTGGAGCTAGTCTTCAGTTTGCGATGGTTCCATATAACTTATTAAGAGAAAGTGGCACTGCAGCCTATGTAAATACTGGTGTTTGGGCTAGTAAAGCAATTAAAGAAGCTAAAATTATTGGTAATACAAATGTGATTGCTTCTTCTGAAGATAAAAACTTTAATTACATTCCTAAAGGTTATGAAATTCCTAAGGATGCAGATTATTTACATATCACATCTAATAACACTATTTATGGAACGCAATTAAAAGAATTTCCTAAATGTGATATTCCATTGGTTTGTGATATGAGTTCTGATATATTTAGCCGTAAAATTAATGCAAAAGATTTTTCATTAATTTATGCTGGGGCGCAAAAAAATATTGGTCCTGCAGGTAGCACAATGGTTATGGTAAAAAAAGGGATTTTAGGTAAAACCGGCCGTAAAATGTTATCGATGTTGGATTATCAAGTGCATATTAAAGGAGGAAGTATGTATAATACGCCACCTGTATTCCCAATTTACGTAACTATGTTAACCTTACGTTGGTTAAAACAACACGGTGGTGTTAGCTGGATTGAAGCAATTAACCAACAAAAAGCTGACTTATTATACAACGAAATTGATAGAAATACTCAATTTGTTGGCACAACGGCTAAAGAGGACAGAAGTAATATGAATGCATGTTTCCTTTTAAATAAAGTTGAACTTGAACCTGAATTTGATAAATTAGTGAAAGAAGCTAATATTAGCGGAATTCGTGGTCACAGAGATGTTGGTGGTTATAGAGCTTCTATGTATAATGCTTTACCTTTAGAAAGCGTTCAAGTTTTAGTTGATGTGATGAAACATTTTGAGACTAAATTTGCATAGTGAAAATTGCGTTTAGTTTTAGCGCAATAAACAAATACAATTTTCGTTTTTGAAATATGAAATTTTTAGTTTTTTTAATAGGATGTGTTTTGAGTTTCTCCTCACTGGCGCAAGCAGATATTAAAGTGACTGAATTGCCAAAACTTTCAATCAGAGCTGGTATTGGTATACCAGAGGTGGCATCTAGCAAGGCATTAAGAAGTTCGTTTTCTGGTGTTATATCCTCTGATATAAATATTAATTATACGCTTTTTTCTAATTTTTTTATTGGATTTGGTTATAATCACATTTATTTTAAATCTCAGAAACATTTTAGAGAACAGTTTATAAATACGAATATGCAAATGCATAATGGGTATTTTAAAATTGGTTACGATCATTTTTTTAGTGATAGAGGATTTACAACCATTAGTTTAAATGCTGGCGTTAGTTCAACTAAATATGCGAGTATCATATATAAGGCTGATTCGTTAATAGGTAAATATCCAACTGGATTTACAAGTTCATTTGCAGAACCAAGGTTCGGTGTCAATTTTTTAATTGAACCAAACTTTGGGTTTGGAGGATATATATCTTATCATTATAATTTTGCAAGTTTTAATCCCGCATATCCAGGTTTTGATAAGTGGTTGGATTATTCAAAAATTAGTAATAAGTGGAGCATGAGTTTGATTACAGTTGGATTTGGGTTTTATTACGGTATTGGAAAAGTAAAATAAATAGTATGACTAACATTGCCATTTTTGCATCAGGAGGAGGTACAAACGCTGAAAATTTATTTCAATATTTTAATAACGACAAACGTGTTAAAATAAAATTGGTTGTTACCAATAATGATAAGGCAGGAGTTATCGAAAAGGCTGAACGTTATAAGAAAAATGTGCAATTAATTAGTAAAACCGCCCTTAATGAATACACAGATAAAATCATCGAATTTTTAGAGGCTGAAAAGATTGATTTTATAGTTTTAGCTGGTTTTTTATTAAAAATACCTGAAGCTTTTATTAAAGCCTTTCCAAATAGAATCATAAACATTCACCCTTCCTTATTGCCAAAATATGGCGGAAAAGGAATGTATGGCGGTTTTGTTCATGAAGCCGTTATTGCAAACAAAGAAGCAAAAAGTGGTATAACCATTCATTTTGTAAATGAAGAATATGATAAAGGTGAAATCATTTTGCAAAAAGAATGCGCTTTAGATGAAAATGATACAGCAGAAACCTTAGCGAAAAAAATACACGAATTAGAAATGGAGTTCTTGCCTAAAGCAATCGAAACTTTAATTTAAAACGATTACTTCCCTTTTCCTTCTTCTTTCCAGCGGTAATAGCAATCCATCACGCGGTAATACAAATCGTAGCCTTCGTTATTTATAATAAAATCATTACTTAAATAATAACAGTATTTTCTAAATTTCTCAAAATCAATATTTTCGTCTCCAGTTAATTTTCGAAGTGTTTCTCCATTAAATTTTTTCCCAACTTCTTCTTGTATAAAAATGTCTTCAAATATTTTAGCTAATTTCCGCTGTTCTTTTCCTTTCTGACTAAACTGCATGTATAGTGCTGTAATTGGACTTTGAATGGCGTTTATCGTTGAGATTTTTGAACCACTAATAACCCGTTTCATATATTCGTTTTCGTATGGTTTTAATTTAAAATCGCTCACCACTACTTGATTTAAATTATAAGTAGTCTCATTCATGATGATTTTACATTGAGAGCCTTCGCCATTAAATAATTTTTTGACAGGGATTTTTAATCGTTTGTATCCTATAAAAGAAAAAATGATGGAATCACAGATATTGGCATTAATGAAAAATTTCCCATTTCCATCACTCATTTGCCCATGCCCAGTATTTGTATTAATAACATAAACAAAAGGAATAGCTGTTGAACTATCGGCCCCAACGATTGAACCTCTCACTGTTACTTCTTGGGCATTTATATTAAAAAAAAACAACAATAGAATTAGTAGGACAGAATTAGTATTGTTTATTTTAAAAAAACTCATATTTCAAATATAGATACTTATTCACAAACAGTTAATAATTTAACCTTTTTTAATGCGTTTTTTAGCGTAAATTTAATCCCAGTATATGGATAATTTTGTTGTATCGGCTCGTAAGTATCGTCCGCAATTGTTTAACACAGTTGTGGGGCAAAGCCATATAACCAATACGTTAAAGCAAGCTATTAAAAACGGGAAAGTTGCACAAGCTTATTTGTTTTGTGGGCCTCGTGGTGTTGGTAAAACAACCTGTGCTCGTATTTTTGCAAAAACAATTAACTGTACAAATTTAACCGCTGATGGTGAAGCTTGTGGAGCTTGCGAATCATGTGTTTCTTTTGACTCTGGTGCTTCTTTAAATGTATATGAATTAGATGCTGCATCAAATAACTCAGTTGATGATATACGTAATTTAGTTGACCAAGTGAGGTTTGCACCGCAGTTAGGTGATTATAAAGTATATGTGATTGATGAGGTTCATATGCTTTCTACAGCTGCATTTAATGCATTTTTAAAAACATTAGAAGAACCACCAAAGCATGCTAAATTTATTTTAGCTACTACCGAAAAACACAAGATTATACCAACTATTTTATCTCGTTGTCAGGTATTTAGTTTTAATAGAATTAAGGCTGAAGATATTGCCGAGCAATTAGCATACATTGCAAAAACAGAAAACATTTCCTACGAGCAAGAAGCGTTAAATATTATAGCGCAAAAGGCAGATGGTGGTTTACGTGATGCTTGTTCTATTTTTGATCAAATGGTTACGTTTACCGGAAACCATTTAACCTATAAAGCAGTTGTTGAAAATTTACATGTTCTTGATTATGAATATTATTTTAAACTAACAGATGCGGCTTTAAATAATCGCATGGGTGAAATAATGGTAACCTTTGATGAGATTTTGAAACAAGGGTTTGATGGGCATAATTTTATTATTGGATTTGGCGAGCATTTACGAAATTTATTAGTTAGTAAAGATCAATATACCGTTCAGTTGCTTGAAGTGAGTGAACAATTAAAACAACGGTTTGCTCAGCAAGCTCAATTGTGTGAAACTCCTTTTTTATTAAACGCCTTAAATTATATTAGTAAGTGCGATGTAAATTATAAGTCAGCCAAAAACCAGCGATTGCAGGTTGAAATGACCCTTTTACAAATTAATAATTTAACTGCCGCACACTCAAATGCGGAAAAAAAAAAGATGAATTTGTAGATTCTAATAGTTCTCAAACTGAAGGCGAAACAAATCAACAACCAATTCCTGTTGCGAAATTTAATGCAATTCCTCAAATTCAAACGGTAAACAAACCTGTATTAAGTTCTACTGAAATTAGAAACATTAAAACTGAATTTTCTTTACCAAATACTATTTCTGGTCAAACTCAAGCAAATACTGTTGTTACTGAAAAGATAGTTGAAACAAGTGTTGAAGCTGATGTAGAATTAACAAACGAAACTGCTTTAAATGGAGTAAAACAGTTTGCTGAATCAAAATTGCAAAGTGGAAATAGGCAGTTATATGCAACGCTTACTTCGAGCAAAATCAGTTTTAATTCTCCCACTATTTTAATAGAATTAAATAATGAAGTTCAACGCGAAATGCTTACAGCCATTAAGCAAGATATGTTGGATGAAATAAGAACCATTTTAAAGAATAAACAAGCTCAGTTAGAAATAAAAGTTTTGGAAACAGTTGATTCCATTAAGGCTTATAAGCCAATGGATAAATTTAAATTGATGTCCGAAAAAAATCCAATGCTTCTCGAACTTAAAAAAAGATTTGATTTAGATATCGAATATTAAACATTCTACAAATTGTAGCAATACAATACTATAAAACGCACTACTTTTGATTTATAAAAATCAGAATATGTCGAAAACAAAAACCTCTTATTTTTGCCAAAGTTGTGGTGCTCAAGCAGCTAAATGGGCTGGTAAATGCAACAGTTGTAACGAATGGAATACGCTTGTAGAAGAAGTCATTCATAAGGAAACAAAAAACGACAGATTACAATTATTTTCGGCAAACAAGCACGAAAATCATAAATCAAATCAATCTGTTTTATTACAAGAAATTGGAATTTCAGAATATCCGCGTATTCCTGTTCCCGGACAAGAATTAACGCGGGTTTTAGGTGGTGGTATTGTGCCTGGAAGCTTGGTTTTATTTGGTGGAGAACCTGGCATTGGAAAATCAACTTTGATGTTACAATTAGCTTTGCGTTTAAAGAATTTAAAAGTGCTTTATGTAAGCGGAGAAGAAAGCGAACAGCAAATTAAAATGCGTGCCGAACGTATTGGCGTTACAACCGAAAATTGTTTTATCCTTCAGGAAACTAATACTCAAAATATTTTTACTCAAATAAATATTGTTCAGCCGCAATTGGTTGTGATTGATTCAATTCAAACGATACATACGGCTTATATTGATAGTAGCCCTGGAAGCGTAAGTCAGGTGAGAGAATGTGCTGCCGAATTTTTACGCTTTGCAAAAGAAACAAATGTCCCAGTGTTTATGATTGGTCATATTACAAAAGAAGGAAGTTTGGCGGGTCCAAAAGTATTGGAGCATATGGTTGATACCGTTTTGCAGTTTGAAGGCGATAGAAACCATATTTACAGATTATTGCGTGCTACTAAAAATCGGTTTGGAAGTACCAACGAAATGGGTATTTATGAAATGAATGGGGATGGTTTGAAAGAGGTTTTAAATCCTTCTGAAATTTTGATTACAGACAGAAATGAAGCTACGAGTGGTGTTGCAATTGCTGCAACTTTAGAAGGAAACAGACCTTTATTAATTGAAACTCAAGCATTAGTAAGCACTGCTGCTTACGGCACTCCACAAAGGTCTTCAACCGGTTTTGATTTAAGGCGATTATCCATGCTTTTAGCGGTTTTAGAAAAACGGTGTGGCTTCAGATTAGGTGCAAAAGATGTGTTTATTAATATTGCAGGTGGTATAAAAGTAGAAGATCCTGGTATTGATTTAGCATTAGTTTGCGCTGTATTATCAAGTAACGAGGATTTACCTATTCCTCAAAATGTGTGTTTTGCTGCTGAAGTAGGTTTAACGGGTGAAATTAGACCTGTAAGCCGAATTGAACAACGTATTTTTGAAGCACAGAAACTGGGATTTGAGAAAATATTTATTTCAACTTATAATTTAAAAGGCTTAAATTTAAAGCAGTTAAAAATTGATGTCGTTGCGGTTACTAAAATGGAAGAAGTGTTTAGTAAACTGTTTGGGTAAATTTCAAATAAAATGCAATCATCAATTTTTTAATGATACTATACGAATATTAAAAAATAAAGATGAATACCTTAATAAAAAAAATTAGTAAGAATTTAGCTGCTGCACTTACCGAAAATAAAATAATTGAACCAACTCCTTTACAATTAAAAATAATTTCTAAAATAAATAGCGGAGCCGATTTAATTATTGAAAGTCCTGATAAAACAGGAAAAACAACTGCTCTTGTTATTACAACCATTCATAAATTGAAAGCGCCTTTTGAAGATGCTGCTCGTGCTTTAATTATTGTTCCAAGTGTGGAACATGCAATTGAAATGGAAAATCAATTTAAATTATTATCTGAAGGCTCTAACTTAAGAATTCATACAGCGCATGAAGGTGGGAAAATTGATAAGCAAAATGAAGATATTTATATTGGTGCCGATGTTGTAATTGGAACACCAAAACGTATTATGGAAATTTATTTTCGTAAAAATATTAATATTACAAAAGTTAAATTATTTGTTATTGATGATACTGAACTTGTTGTTAAAAATTTGCATCAAGGCTATATTCACAGGTTATCAGATAGTTTGCCTAAATGCCAGCATTTAATTTTTACTAATAAATATTCTGAAAGAATAGAAGCAATGATTGAAAAATTTATGGTTGCTCCACAATTAATAAGTGAAGAATAATATTTATTCCAAATACAAATATTAAATTAGCCTACTTAGTGCATGTCATGCTGAACTTGATTCAGCATTCCTAAAGACCCTGAATCAAGTTCAGGGTGACTAACAGTTTGTACTATATTTTAATTTTATTTGATTCTTTTTAGGACTTACCTTTAGTCTTTAATAATTTTCTTTCTTAAAACTGAATGGTTCTTATTTTCAATTTCTAAAACGTAAACACCTTTTGAAAATGAAGAGAAATCAATGTTTATTTTTACTTCATCCTGTAATTTCGAATTGGTAAATAAGGTATTTCCTAATACATCATAAATAGAAATTTTTTCAATCGTTTGTTTCACGTTTTCTACTGTTAAATCAGTGTTAACGGGGTTAGGGTAAGATAAATAAGTGACTTCATTTTCTTTTTCATTAATAGAGGTAATACAGGTTAATTTATTAATATAATCCCACAATGTATTATCAAATGAGGACGCCGCTAAGTTAAATCCACCAGCTGTATTTCCTTGTCTTACAATCACGATATTTTGACTAGGAACTATATAAATTTTTTGATCATTTTTTCCTAATGCACAATACATATCACTTGGAGCATTCGACATTAATGTGCCTGGAAAAACGATTTGTGATTGTGGAGCCATAAAACTTGTTTTCCCGTTTAACCACCATAAATATCCATAAGAATTGTTTAATGGTTGTGACGAATTGGTCATACTTTTAAAATACATTGAATCCTTCATTAATGTATCTATATTCCAAATGCCTTTATTCAAATTCAATAAACCAAAACGGGCCATATCGCGTGCCTTGCTGTAATAAACTTGTTGTGACCAAATGCCTCCCATTCCAATATGTGTTTTTATCCAAGTTGTAGTTATTGAATTATAGTTTAAGCCAACAGCATTGCTAACTACATCCTGCACTTTACGGTATGCACCAGTATGGTAAGACCAACGTGTGCCTGCATTTGCTTTATAGATTAAACAAGCTTTTGCGGTATCTTCATTATCACATGGTAATGGTGGCGCATCATCTAAGCCGCTCGTCATTTCTAATAAATGCTTAACCGTAATCATATTTTCTTTTATCAATGGTGCGCTTGTCCAGCCGGTTCCTAAATAAGTTGATACGGTGTTATTAATATTAATAAATCCTTTTTGTTGCGCCATACCTGTAATAAATGATGCTAAACTTTTGCTTGCTGAAGCCCAGTAAAAGGCTGAATCTTTAGTGTATGTTCCAAAGTATTTTTCTAAAACACGTTTACCATCTTTTAAAACAATAAAAGATTTTGTGTTTTTTGCTAGTAAGTAATTGTATAACGAATCAATACGTGGCTGGCAATAGCCTATCGATGAAGGTAAAATTGAATCCCAAGTCGTGCCTGTTAATGGTGGAAAATAAAGACTTTGAGCTTTTACAGAGGAATTGATCAATATAATCGATAGAATTAAAAGTAGTTTTTGTTTCATATAGGTTTTGTTTAGCCTTAGTTGGACTTAATGAAGATACAAAAGTTTAATTTAAAATAAAATTTTTGGTACATTTATGCTGTATGGAAAATTCAAATCAAAATATTACCAATTGGTTTTTAAAAATTGGAAAAATAGAAGGTTATAGTTATTTGATATTACTATGTATTGCAATGCCATTAAAATATATGTTTAATATGCCTGAGTATGTTCGTCCTGTAGGGATGTTACACGGCGTATTATTTGTAGCATTTATGATTTTATTAGCCCTTATGTTTTTTAAAGTAAAAATGTCATTTAAAAATGCGGTGCTTTCTTTTTTATTGTCATTAGTGCCTTTCGGAACATTCTTTCTGAAAAGATTGGTTTAGGATTACATCTATTTTCTTTCCTTTAATAAAAAGTATCCAGATGTTCCGATATCAAACACATATCTATCTTTTGATGGAAATTTTAATTGCTGAATAGCTGCCGTTGGATATAAAGGATTTAATTTTTTCTCATTCCAAAAATTAACTTTCATTTTAAAATTCTCAGGCAGCTTATTTGCCCATTTGTATTCTAATGTAATGGAATCAGCTTGAGATCTGTTTATATGGTATTCCAAAATTGGTGGAGTAATTCGTTTTAAGTAAACATCAAAATATGGTGTGAAGTCTATTTTTGTTTCCTCGTTAAAGAATGATATAAACATATTACTAGTGATGTTGCTTTTGGCAAAACGTTGCTGAAATAATTTTAGGGTTTTAAAAAACACTGAATCATTATTCAACTCCATTCTTAGCGTATGTAATAATAAAGCACCCTTATTGTAAATATCTTGATCATCATGGTGAATCAGGTTGTTATATCCAACATCATAAGGCTTTACCAATGGTCTTTTATTCTGTACAGAATTATAGAAATTGTTGATATACCGTTTGTAATACTCCTTGCCCATATTAGTTTCTACAAACAATGGCCCTGAATATTCTGCAAAGCCTTCATGCAACCAAAGGTCGGCATAATCAAATGCAGTTGTG
>JAYVIS010000418.1:0-2942 GCA_043769975.1 Bacteroidota bacterium | reverse complement strand
TGATCCACATTGAAATTTGCACCTATTACAAAATCCAAATTATTTTTTATAACTCGAGAATGAAATAAATTCAAATTAGTAAATCCAGGCATTGATTTATTATACCAATTTTCTGCTGGAGAATTTGGTAAACTATAATTACCTGCAGAATAATTAATTGATGTTTTAGGTTTGCTTCTAGGATAGGCTGTACGTATATTAATTACACCATTTAAGGCAGATGAACCATATAAAACAGAAGAAGCTCCTTTTATGATTTCAATTTGTTCAATATTTTCTACAGGTATATAACTCCACTCTGGCCTGCCCGCATCTCCACTCAAAAGTGGAATTCCATCTACAACAATTGCAACACGACTTCCAACGCCAAATGTAAAACCACTTCCTCCACGAATTTGTGGATCATTATCGATAATGGTTAATCCAGGAACTTGTTCCAATATTGTTTCAATACTAGTTGTATTTTTATTTTGAATTAAATTAGGCTTAATCACTTCCATTGAAACTGTTAATTCTTCAATTTTTTGCTCAAACTTACCAGATGAAACAACTACTGTTTCAAGAGTTTTAGAGTCAGCTTTTAAATAAATATTTTTTTCTGTGATTTGATTTTCAATAATTTCAACTGAAAATGTATCAGATAAAAAACTAATATAACTGCATAGAATTTTATACTTTCCTGGAGGTAAAACTAAAACATAATTACCTTCCACGTCAGTAACAGCGCCTTTTGACAAATCAGACATCAACTGCAAAGTTCCACCAATGATTGGCTCTTTAGAATCTTTTTCGTAAAAACCTCCTTTTAAAACGCCCGTGTTTGTTTGGGAATAAAAATTTATGGAGTTAAGAAAAAATAAAATTATAATTACGTTCTTTATCATTAAGTCAATTGGATTAAAAAAAATAATGCCATTCTTTTTAGAATGGCATTAAAATTAAAAGAAATACTAATTAATTATTAATAAATAATTTTCCGAATTTACCTTGCGTTTTTCCTGAAACCTTGTAAAGGTAGATACCATTATTTAATAATGATACATCAATAGAATTAACCGCATTATTTTCAATATTTTGAGTAGAAACTAATTGGCCAGTAGCATTATAAATTTCAAATATTGAATTTTCATTCGATTTATTTAAAAAATCAACATAAATAGTTTTTTCAAAATAATAAACTTTTACATTTTTTGTAAAATCATTTTCACGAACAGATGCTGCAACTGGATTGTAAATACATTGAATATCATCTACCCACAATTTACTGCCTGTTCCACCTAAACCAGGAGCTACAGTTAATTGATTATTTGAAGACGTAATATTAACCATTACAAAAGCAGGAATAGATGAACTTGTATAATTAAAAGGAACGGTAAAACGTTTCCAAGTTCCTTGATTAGAAGCAGGAGAAACAAATAATGCTGATGCAATTTTATTTGCTGATAAATCAATATGATTACTAGAAACTGGCACTAATGGATCATAAAAATCACCGCTATGTAAATGAGCCAAAACTTTTGCTTGTTCAGCAGCAGCGCCAGTTCCACTTGTTGCTTGAGTGTATTTATACCAACCCACTAAACTATCTGGTCTTCCAGTAAAGGCAATTTTATTAGATCCTGTTGCACTTAAAAATCCTTCGGCTTTATTAGAATTAGGAGCTTCTACTACTCCAGTAGTAACATTTCCATTTACTACAGCAATTACGTAATACTTTGTTTCAACTCTAGCACAAGATGTACCTGAATGAGCAGTTGCATCTTTAAAACAAGTTTGTGGACCTGATGAAGCAAGACCTGTACCCGTTTTATTTGAATTCCATGAAGTTGGCTCTTCGTTAGTAGCCCCAATATTTTCCCATAATTCAAAATCAGAATTAGTAATTTGAGTTTGACCAAAAGAAAATAAAGAAATTACAAATGATAAAATTGTAAATGTTTTTTTCATATGAAGTTAGTTTTATGTTGTCCAAATTTAAAAAATAAAATGAATTTTATTTAATTAATATTACTATTATTTTACTTCAACCGGCTGAGAAGCTTTCATAGATAATATGTATTTATACAACTCATCCTTTTCAATAGCAGAAATTTTTGCTTTTGGAGCCATGACATCAATCTCATGTTTCCAAGATTCTTCAGAACGTTTATAAATATTTTTCATCCCGTGACAGTTTGTGCAAGCTCCAGTATAAATAGCATAACCATTTGTTAAACCCTGCATCGTAGCATCAGGATATTTTACTTGAATTGCTTTCAATTGAACATCTGTAGGCACAATACTAGCTGTAGAGCTCGTTCCTTTTTTAGATTTACAAGCAATCGCAAAACAAATCATTACAACTATAGTAAGTAATTTTAAGCTTTTATTTTTCATGGTTTATGGTTTAAATGTTGAACAAAAATACTAAAATCCTCGTAATATAATCAGAAAAATACAGATTGAGTATGTGCTTAAATCTCAATTATAACAAAAGAAATATCATCCGTTTGCTCATAATTTAATTTAAAATTTAACAACTTACTTTTTATTGTTTCTTTTTGGTCTTGCAATGATAAATGAGCCGTTTCCAATATCCAATTTTTAAAATTCCTTGACTTTAATTTTTTACCATCAGCACCTCCAAATTGGTCAACTATGCCATCAGTATATAAAATTATTCTATCTGTTTTAAATAATGGAAATTTAATAGTTGCAAAACTTTCATTTTTTTCTGACAAACCAATTGGTTGCTTATTTCCTTTCAATTCAATTAATTCAGAATTTCTTAAAATTAATACAGATTGATTTGCACCTGAAAAAGATAACTCTTCCTTATTGAAACAAATCAAAGCAACATCCATTCCGTCTTTCTTATCCACTTCTTCTGCAGCATTGGAGTTTATGCTATTTATCACTCCAAGTTTCAATTCATCTAAAATCAAGCCTGGTTGTGTAACACC
>JAYVIS010000417.1:0-9200 GCA_043769975.1 Bacteroidota bacterium | reverse complement strand
GGAATAATTAAAATGAAATTTGCACTCATCGGAAAAGCAGTTTCACATTCATTTTCAAAAACGTATTTTCAAAATAAATTTTTAGAATTGAATTTAAAGGAATTCACGTATCAAAATTTTGACCTATTGAATTTAGATAATTTAAAAACTATTGTAATTGAAAATAAATTAGATGGTTTAAATGTTACTAAACCTTTTAAGGAAAATATTATTCCTCTATTAGATGAATTAGATTCTACAGCAAAAATAATTGGCGCAGTTAATTGTGTGAAAATTAATTGGATAAATAATGTTCCATATTTAATTGGATACAACACCGATTATTATGGATTTGCTCAAAGCATTAAACCTTTTTTAGAGCCAACTCATCAAAAAGCATTGATATTAGGAACTGGTGGTGCATCGAAAGCGATTGCATTTGCATTAAAAAATATTGGGATTGATTATTATTTTGTTAGCTCAGGTGAAAAAAAATCAGCAAATTATTTTAACTATGAAGAGATTAACAATCATGTTTTAAATGCATTCAAGCTTATTATAAATTGCACTCCAGTGGGAATGTATCCTAATTCAAATGAAATGGTTTCTATACCTTATGAATTTATTAATAAGGACCATTTATTATTTGATTTAATTTATAACCCTGAAGAAACTCTCTTTTTAGAAAATGGGAAAAAGAATGGGGCAGTAGTTATTAATGGATTAAATATGCTTAAGCTACAAGCAGATAAAGCTTGGGAAATTTGGAATTCTTAAGCTTATTTCCAGAAAAGCATTTTACAACCAAGTAAAATAATTATAACTCCAAATACTTGTTTAATTGTTTTTTGGTCAAGTGAAATCGCAAACTTACTTCCGAAATAACTTCCGAAAATAAAAGTGCTACAAATTATTAATGCTGTTTTGTAATCTACAAATCCTTGTTTATGATAATTTAAAACTCCAAGGATACCTATAGGTAATAAAAACATAAAAAGAGTTGTGCCTTGTGCTTGATGTTGTGAAAATCCCAAGAAGTAAACCAAGACAGGAACGATAATAATTCCCCCTCCAATTCCAACTAAGCCACTTAAAAAACCAGCTGCCAAGCCAACGGTTAATAATATTAAAACAATTGTAATATCCATTGGTTTTTTGTTTTGCATGTTTAATTTTTGAAATTTAGTTTTAAAAATTAAAAATCTGTAGACAAAGATAAATAGGTCATTCCTTTTTGTACTTTTTTATCATCAACACCCCAAGCAAAATCAACTCTAATAAAATAACCTAAAAGTCTAGAACGTAAGCCAAATCCATATCCTCCAATTATTGGTTCTTTTTGATTGTAAATTGTTATGGTAATTGGATTTCCAACAAATACATTTTTATTCAACACATTTTCTTCACTATATGGATTTTTATCATACCATGCCATTCCTAAATCTCCAAAGCCTACAATTTGAAAGTTATTTATGAAATCAGATTTAATAGGTCGGTTTAATAAATATTTGAATATTGGAAAACGTAATTCACTATTCCAAACCACAAAATTATTTCCGTTTCTTGTGTTTTGTTTAAAGCCCCTCATGTTTGTTGCCAATGTTTGAAATTGATATTGTTGTGGCTTTACTATATTTATTGTTTGGTCAAACTGGGGATTTAACCAATTATCAACTCCTCCCATGTAATATATTAATCTATCTGTTCCTAAAGATGTTGCTCCTGCAATACGGTTACACCAGATTAAATCACGATGAATTTTTTTATAATTTCTAAAGTCAAATCCAAAAGTGAATAAATCATGCTGCTGTTCTTTTATTAAACGCCAATACTCTGCCCAAAGTTTAAATCTAGTGCCATTATATAGGTTAAGCCCACGTTTACGAGTGTTGTCAAAAATGTACTCTAATTTAGCTCCTCCATAATTGTCATACACATGTGGCTTAGCTAAACTAATGTCTCCTACTGAAGCAAAAACTGTTCTATCATTTCGGAACATGATAGAGAACTTGGTTGCAGAAACCTCACTAAATGGCAGTTTCCAGCTATAACGAGCATCATGCGTTTGTATTTTTGAAACTCCAGCATAACCATTAACTTTTAAAAATGATTGGCGATGTAATACAAGTTGACGATCTATTTTATGAATTCTATTTTCCCAACTTAATAAATATTCATTATCTAATGAACCAGCAATTCTGAAACCAGCCACAATTCTTTTGTCTTCAAATAAATCACTCAGTCCTACTTTAAATAATATATTTAAACCTGGATTTAAATATACTGGACTTCCTCCGCCTGCAAATCTTTGATAGTTTGTTCCTAAAAAAGAATTATCTAATTGTGTAACAACTTGATCTGTTCTAAAATTGGTATAATAATTTTGTTGTATTGGAAATCTAAGTTCATCATTGGCTGATGATTTTATATTTTGCGGATTATTATTTGCTAATGAAGGGTTGTTTCGGATGTTTGGAATTACAGGTTCTTCCTTTTTACGGGCACCGTTAATATTATAGTTTTCAAAATCTATACCTTGATTAGTTTTTGTTGTCGTATCATTTTTTTGAGGAGAAACTCCTTCATCTATTCTAATGGGATTAATAATTTTTATCTTATCAGGATCTGAAAGAGTAGATTCTGGCGTACCTCTTAACCAAGTGTTTTTATTTTTAGATGGAGACAATTCGTTAGTATTGATTAAAGAAGAAACTAAAAGTTTTTCTTTATTATTTTCGATAATAATTTCAGCATATTTTGTGAAACGATTATTGATATTATGTTCTTGAATGTTTTTATTATAATTTGTTATTGCTTTTGTTTTATAGAAATATCGAAAATGTTCTATTGTATCAACAAAGGAAATTGAACTATCTAAAACGCCGATATAACGGTTGTAGATCCCGTTTGAATCACTTAAAAAAGAAATAATACCCTTATTATATTCCTGTGATTTAGTTTCGTTTATATTTGGCGTATTCGTTACACGATTTAATAATGTTGACTTTGTTTGGGCATTATAAAAAAAGATATCGTTATTTCGTGCAAATCTAAAATTTAATTTAGCGTCTTCATTTCCTTTGATTGTATCATGAATTCTATTCGATTCAAACAAAATACCCTTTGAATTGTCAACAAAAATCGGATTATTATCATCCCATGAATCATTTGTTATTTGTTCAACACCACCGCTGTTTAATGAGAAAATAAAAATATCTGATTGTCCTTTTCCTTTTTTTACCGCACTCATTACAATGCGTTTACCATCATGAGAAAAGGAATAACTATTTATTTTTTCAAACCCAGTTATTGGTCTCTTAAACTTTTCTTTAGTTTCTGTATCATAGGTGTGAATTTTTAAAATATTTTTTCGTTCGTAAATCATTGAAATGACTGCGTTATTTGGATGCCAGCCTAAAATTGGATAACTATTATCTTCTATTCTTTCAAGTTTAGGATATAATTTTAACAGACGTTTATTTTTCTTTTCTCCAATTGTATTTAGCCAAACCTTTTGCTGGCCCAATTCAGATGTTGCATAAATAATTTTTTGTCCATCAGGACTAACTTTTAGTTGGTAGTAATGCCTTGATTTTTTTTGTTTTTTTAAAACTGAAACAGTTGTGGGATTTTTTCTTGTAGAATCTTTAAATTCAAAATAACGTTTTGCGAAAATATTAGTAAAATCAGCTGTCATATTTTCTACTGAATTTCCTAAAACATAAATAAATGCATTGTTTGGGTTACGACTTACTTTTGTCATGTAAAGTAAACTTGGTATCACAGCCTCACCATAAGTATCTGCAACATAATACCAAAGAGCGTGTCCCGCCATAGTTGCATCATTACCCGTTAATTGATTGAATTTATAAAAACGATCGTTTTGAATAGCATCCATTACTTTATTGTCAATGGTAGTTGTCCATCCTTCAGAAATGTATGCAATAAGCCCGTTTTTAAACCAATCTGGTAAAACAAGTAAGGTTGAATTTTTTACCACATCACGTGTTCTACCTCCGTACATCATTTTATCAATCATTAATTCGGCAAGGGCAGCACGAATTTGTTTATCTAATTCATAATGAGATCCAGTAAAATAGAGAAAAATTTTATCACCAATGATTCGCGTTACGCCACCAATATTGCCACTCTCTTCTCCCGCTAAACCGATATTTGATTGTTTAAAATCATTTTGATTGTTATATACTATGACTTCAATCTTATCATCTAATTGAAAATCAAGGCGTTTTTCCATTATTGGTAATTGCCTATTTACTGAAGTTGCGGCATATCTGGCTATTTCTTGGCCGCCTTCATATAGGTAAACTCTAAAACGTTCAAAATCAAAATATGTCCAATGGAAAGTTTGGTATTGCATTCTGTTTTTTCCAAATTCTAGTTGAGAACCATAATAAAATTGTGGAAAAACAGTTTTGGTAAAAAAAAGAAAAATAAATATGGATAAAAATCTTTTCATTAGAAATGCAATAATAAGCTCTAAATTTAGCAAATTAAATTTAATAAAACTATGATAACAATCCACGATTTTGTGTTTGGTCCCTTTCAAGAAAATACGTACGTTTTGTATGATGAAACTAAGGAATGCCTTATTTTGGATCCGGGAAATAATACAGCTAGTGAGGATAAAAAATTAAGTGATTTTATTTCGAAAAATCAGTTAGTTGTTAAGAGATTAATCTTAACTCATGGACACATTGACCATATCAATGGAAACAAATATGTGTATGATACCTATGGTTTTTTGCCAGAAGTCCATAAAAGTGATTTGTATTTTATAGAAAAGCATTTAGCAAGTGCAACGATGTATGGTTTAAATGCCCAGCAAAGCCCAATTCCTAAAAATTATATAACAGAAGGTGATGTAATTGAGTTTGGAAATTCGAAATTGCAAACCATGCATACTCCTGGACATTCGCCAGGAAGTATTACGTTTTATAATTTGGAGCAAAAATTTATGATTGCAGGTGATGTTTTGTTTTACGGAAGTATTGGAAGAACGGATTTGCCGTTAGGTAATTTTGATGATTTAATATCTTCTATAAAGAATAAATTATTCCCGCTAGGAGATGATATGAAAGTTTATAACGGACATGGAAGGGCTACAACAATTGGTTTTGAACGATTAAATAATCCTTTTTTAAAATAGCATTTTAACTTATTACACTTTAAAAATTATATTTTACACCAACATTAATCTGGCGGAATCCACTTGGCATAATGCCTGATGAAAGTCTATGCAAACGTGATGCTTTATAAATTTCATTTGTAATGTTTTTTCCGGCAACAAAAATATTTATCCCTTTTAAATATTTATTCTTATTGTTTTCAAATGTATACGCTAAATTTACATCAATAGTTTTAAAGGCTTGTAAACTTCCAATTGCTCCTTCAGCAGTTTCGTTATCAAAATTTAAATAGTCAGTATATTGCTTTGCAACATAATTGAAATTTGCTCCAATATTTATTCCTTTAAATGTATAAGATAATCCAGCATTTAGAATGTATGAAGGAAGATATGGAACGGTATTGTTTGCAATTCCAGTTTCTCCATAAACGAAATCCAATCGTTTAATTTTACTAAAATCACCAAAAGTTAAATCTTTAGTTACCAAGCTGTCTTGCCCTGCAATTCCTGCAAAATAAACATCGTATCCATTTCTTTCAGAATTTATTTTTTCTATTAATTCTGCTTTAGTCGCATCTGTATGTTTTGCTTTTAATAAATCTGAATCTTTAAGTAATCCACTTTTTACTTTTCCTTTCATAAATGTTCCAGCAAAACTAAGGACTAATTGATGTTTTTCGGTATTAAAAAGTTTGTGCAAATTCATATTTAACGAAGTTTCTAATCCATTAATATTTACTGCACCTAAAGTTTGAAATGCCTCATTTCGACCCGCGGAGTAATAATTTTTAATATTATTATTAAAATAAACAATTTGAATGTTGGCAAATTGGTTCATTAATTCACTTCTTATTCCTGCTTCATAGTTTAAACTTACTTCAGGCTCACGATTTATTGGTTTATCGATTGTAGGTGCAGAAACAACACCATCTTCAACATTTAAAAAAGCATTATCAGCTATTGGAGCAGTATATCCTTTATATATATCTGCAAATAAGTTTAATTTGTTTTTAAAATTATTTAAAATGTCGTACGCCAATACTGCACCAGGAATAAAACTTGAGTAGGTGTTTTTTTGACTTCCAAAATATTTACTACCATCATTTTGACTTAATTTTGAAATAGCTAATTTATCAAAAGCATACATTTCAACTAATTCGTAACGAAGTGATGGAGTGAAGGCGATTTTTTTATAAGTAAATTTATTTTTAATAAAGCCTGAGTAAGCCGCCAATTGGTAATATTGATCTTTATCTATTGTGCCACTTTTTGCAAAACGTGAAGAGTCATTTTTTAATTCAACATTTGAAAATGATTCCCAATGGCCTTTTAGAGTAACTTCTAAATTCATTTTATAATTAGCTTTTTCTAAATTATATTTGAATGATTCTTGAGCTCCTAAAACCTTAAATAATCTATTTCGAGCCCTTGTACTTTCTTTTCCTGATACAATTTTTCCAACTCTTATATAATCATCATTACCAAATGTTTGACCTTCTAAATACGAATACCTGTCATTGTAGATTTCATTTCCTAAATATGACTTAGCTGTGGACGCTTTTATTAATGTATTTTCTTGTCTCCACCAATCACGTTGAAATTGTGATGCGTAAATCTTTGATGATAAAACAACATTTTTATTTAATTTAAAATTATAAATTAAATCAACGCCATATCTTTTTGTATCCAGATCATCTGCATCAAAAGGATTTTGTTTAGCGTCAACATTGAAAGAGTAGGGTGTAAGTGCGCTGTAACTTGCTTTAGATTTTTCTTGATGGTAATTAAGTTTAACATACACTGATGAACGAGCGTTTAACTCTGTATATAATTTTGCGGTAGTATTAAAAATAGAAGATTGTGAATTGTCTTGATAACCTCCAAATTCTTTATTTAATATTTGTAATTCGGCACCAAGTTTATTCCATGTTCCACCGTATGTGATGTATTCAGAATGATAGCCATTTTGCCCACCCGTTAAATTAACCCCTAGTGTTGGTTTTATAGGTGGTTTTTTTGTGATATAATTAATAGCGCCATACATCGTATTACTTCCATAAGCCAAAATATCTGCACCTTTCATAATCTCAATTCCATCAAGTCTATCACTTGGTGGATTATAATATGCTTCAGGAGCAAGGTATGGAGCTGGCGCAATTGGAGTTCCGTCTTCCATTAATAATATATTTACAGATCGGCGAGGATATGACCCTCTGATTCCAACATTTAAACGATTAGAAATTCCCATATCGCCAGAAACATTAACGCCAGAAACTTTCTTTAATATCTCTTCAGTGCCAACTGGTTTACTAAGTTCAATATCTTTAGAAGAAATAATATAATTAGAACTTTGGTATTTATAAGAATAATTTGAAATACTTTCAGAAATAACAACTTCGTCAATTTGTATAGCATTCGTTTTCAATTTTATTTCTGGAATTTCTACAATTTCATTTTCTGAAGTTACTGTTATTACAATCTCTTTTGTTTCGTATCCAAGCAAAACAACACTTATTTTGTGTTCACCCATTGCAACATCAGAAAATTGATATTTACCTTTAGAGTCTGTATTTGTATTTATCTTACCATCTAGTATGATTGCTGTATTTGAAATGTTTGTATTTTCAATTTCATTTTTTACAACACCCTTTAAAGTGGCACGTTGTGAAAATGAAATAGTTGAGATACTTATAAAAAGCAGAGTAATTATATTTTTTGTCATGAGTAAATTATTTTATTGTAGTTTAATTCTGACACAAAGATGTTATTTAGAATATATCTAAACAATACCTAAAAAAGGGTATATGAATCATAAAATTTAATAAGGATAATTTCTCAAATTAATTTCTATTATTTAAAAACACTAGCTATACCGCAAGCATAAGTGCCAAAAGCATTGCTTTTGAAAGATTAATAATCCGTTTTTTGATTTGAAAAAATTATAAACTCGTCCAGGTTGTTAAGCCTTGTTGTGTAAATTTAAAGGATTGTACATTTCCACCTAAATTTTCAATGGCTTTTGCAACTTTAATTTTTGTTACTGCAGGGCAATAAAAAAACATAAACCCGCCACCACCTGCACCAGAAATTTTTCCTCCTGTTGCACCAGCCTTTAAGGCCGTTTCATAAACGGAATCAATTAATGGATTACTTATTGATTGTGCAATTTGTTTTTTGTTTGTCCAACCGTAGTGGAGTATTTCACCAATTTTATTTAAATCACCACGCAATAAACTATCTTTCATTTGTTGCGCCTGCTCTTTTAAATTATGCATCGCCTCAACTGATTTTTCGTTATTATCTTTAACGTTTTTTACTTGCTCATTTATAATAGTAGCCGAAAGTCTTTGTGTAGCAGTGAAGTATAATAATAAATTAAATTCTAATTCATAAAGTACTTCGTCTTTTAATTGCAAGGGATTAACAATCACTTTATCATTTGCTAAAAACTCCATAAAGTTAATGCCTCCAAAAGTTGCAGCATATTGGTCTTGCTTGCCGCCACTCATGTTTAAATCTTTACGCTCAATTTCATAAGCTAAATGTGCGATATCATATTTGCCTAAAGGCAATTTAAACCATTCAACAAATGCACCAATTAAAGAAACAACAATGGTTGAAGATGTTCCTAAGCCAGACCCTTGGGGCGCTTCGATGTAGGACGTTAAACGAAATGAAAGCGCTGGTAAATTAAATTGTTTTATTATACGATTATAAACCCCAATAAATAATTCGAAACCTTCAACAATGGCTAGTTCTTTTTCAGAGTTTAAAATAATGGATTTGCCTGTGCCGTCTATACAAAATTCTATTTTATTATTTTCTAGAGGTTCTAAACTTGCATAAGCATATAAATCAATAGATGCATTTAAAATAGCTCCTCCATAAATATCACTATAAGGAGAAACATCTGTTCCGCCACCTGCTAATCCTATTCTTAATGGTGCTTTACTTCTAATTATCATTTTAAATTTTATAAATCGTAAATCGTAAAAGTATTGTTTTTTATTTTGAATTAAATTATTTCCTCATCGAATTTAATCTTTTTACACTAATTAATTGGTCGTAATATGTG
>JAYVIS010000416.1:0-5574 GCA_043769975.1 Bacteroidota bacterium | reverse complement strand
TAAAGAACTCAGGAAGTCGTTTTTATTTGTACTAATTTCTCGTAAAGCTTTAATAATACGCCATTTCATTTCGGCGGCTGCTTTATTTGTGAAGGTGATAGCTAATATTCCTTTAAAAGAAATTGATAAATTATTTTTGTCTTTTAAGGCGAGTTTAAGGTATTCTTTAACAAGTGTAAACGTTTTACCGCTACCTGCCGAAGATTTATAAACTAAAAAATTAGATGGTTGCATTAGATTTTTTCAATCTAAAAATAGGCGCTCATTTCGATAGCCACTTTTTGTGCTTCTTTACCAGCTTCTTTAGCAAAATCAACATCACTTCCTGCATAAATGATAGAGCGAGATTGATTCACTAATAATCCAATATCGTTTTTGATTAATCCATATTTACAAACATCTGCTAAACTTCCGCCTTGTGCACCAACGCCAGGAACTAATAAAAAATGATTTGGAATAATTGCTCTCACTTCTGTTAACATTTCTGCTTTCGTAGCCCCAATTACATACATCATATTGTGAATGTTACCCCACTCTTTCGAAACTTTTAAAACATGTTTGTATAAAGGATCTACTTTTCCTTCATCCAATTGAAAATCTTTTGCTCCTTCATTTGAGGTTAATGCTAATAATATTGTCCATTTACCTTCAAATTCTAAAAACGGTTTTACTGAATCACTTCCCATGTATGGAGCAACTGTAATGGCATCCGCGTGTAATCGTTTAAAAAATGCTTTCGCATACATGCTTGATGTATTTCCAATATCACCTCGTTTAGCATCAGCAATTAAAAAATGATTTGGAAAATCTTGCTTAATGTATTTGATGGATTTCTCCATACTCGTAATTCCACTTAAGCCATAAGCTTCAAAAAAAGCCGTATTAGGTTTAAATGCGACACAAAAAGGAGCTGTTGCATCAATTATTTGTCTGCAAAATTCAAATATAGGATCTTCTTCTTCTAATAAATGTTTAGGGATTTTATCAATATCAGGATCTAACCCAACACATAAAAACGATTTTTTAGTTTTTATTTCCGAAATTAATTCTTCTCTTGTCATAACTATTATTCTGAATGATATCTACAAATGTAATTTTTTTTACGTAAAATTTGCATTCTTTATTCAACAATAATACGCTTAACTCCCATTAAATTAGTTGAAGTAGTTTTCACGTAATAAACACCTGAACTAAGCGTTAATTTCATTTCTAATTTATCTGAATTTGTTTTTTGAGTATGTACTACTTTCCCCATAATATCAATCACTTCTATTGTTTTTTCGTTTTTGGTATCATTATAAACAATCGTAAAATTTCCATTATTTACAGTTGGATATAATGCATATTGATAGATATGATTTATTTGTGGCGTTAAACCAGTAATGGTATTAATATTTGTTTGCCAAATACCTCTACCAAAAGTTGAAATATAAACTTTATTTAAAACTTCATTAAATTCGACATCGCTTACTATCACATTTGGTAAACCAAAACTAGAGTTTATCCATGTTGACGAACCTGCATTTAAAATATAGATACCAATATCAGTAGCAACCATTAAATCATTTGTTCCAGGTATTTGCTTAATACAATTTACTGGTAAATTAGGCAAGTTATATGTTATATTTTGCCAGGTTAAACCAGCATCAATTGTTTTAAAAACTTTATCTGCTGCTGTAAAACCAGCCATACTCACATAAACAATGTTTTCATTTGTTGCATTTATTTCAATCCCTGTATAATACAAACTATCAGGCAAATTATTGGTAACATTGGTAAATGAAGCGCCTCCATTGGTTGTTTTAAAAATAATCCCATTCAATCCATACTCATACCTTATTCTTCGAGCTGCATATAAGACTTGGCTATTTGAATTTGAAACCGCTAATGCAGAAATCTCCGTGTTTTCGAGGGTTGTTGTATTAGTATAAATAGTTGACAGTGCCGCCCAACTCATACCTGCATCTGTTGACTTTACCACATTTTCGTGACCAATATACATGACACCTGGGTTATTATAATCTGCTACAACAGGCGTAACCCATTCGCTTTGCTCACTATTAATATTGGTATATACACCCGTGCCACTTGCTCCATTATTATTACTGTAATAAAAATTTCCGTATTGACTAGCACCAAAAACTTCGGATGAATTAGATGGATTTAAACAATTGTCCATTCCATCTCCTCCAAAAATGGTTGACCACACACCAGCATTATAATACATCGATGCATTATCTTGAGCTCCGGCAACAACTTGTTCAATGGCCGTTTTTGAACTTGATAATCTGTATAAAGAAGAGATTTGAATATTGTCATTCATTTTTGTCCACACGGTTGGCCAAGGCGAAGATGTGCTCCAATTATCTATGATCATATTAGTAGTACGATAAACTCCACCGTCGCTACAAACAAAATAATTTCCGCTTAATGGATTTCTGCTCATGTAATGAATATCACCGTGTAACGTTGGACCATAACTTGTTGTCCAATGTGCTATTGGATTAAAACTAGTTCCACCATTTGTTGAACCCCACATATTTACACCACCAACATACAGTTTACTAGAATTAGAAAAATCAACAATAAAACCTAAATCATAATTACCTTGCCCTCCTATTCCACCGCCTGTTCCACCTTCTAAAATATTATTTGTTGGTGGAATAAATGTCCATGATAAACCAGCGTTTATTGTTTTATAAATCCCATATAAACCGCCATTCACATCAACACATAATGCATAAATGATATTATTGTTTGAAGGCGCAATAGCTAACTTCACTCTTTGAATAATTCCTGTTAATGGCATTGCCGTTGTAAGCATCGTCCAAGTATTTCCAAAATCAGTTGATTTATAAACGCCTGCATTACCAATATTTGAAGTTAAAACCCAACCGGTTGATGCATAAATAACGGAAGGATTTGAAGGATCTTGATGCATATCCCAAAACAAAGAGTCTAGTTTTTTTACCCACGTTGTACCAGCATCTAACGATTTATACATTCCACTTACGCCGCAAGCCACTAAATCACTCGGATTAGACGGATTAATTAAAACTTTTCTGATTAAGGAAGCATCACCACCTGTTAAGGCATACGTTAAACCAGTTGCTGTCCATGATAAACCACCATCAATGGTTTTATAAACACCAAGGCCGTAATGTGTATGTCGTTTTCTTCCATTTAAATGAAGACTAAACCCTATATATTCAAAATCACAAACTGAAATATACATTTCATTTGGGTTAGTTGGATTTATGGCAATATCACTAATGCGTGTAATTGGTAAATTATCT
This sequence comes from Bacteroidota bacterium, assembly GCA_043769975.1. Taxonomy (GTDB): domain Bacteria; phylum Bacteroidota; class Bacteroidia; order B-17B0; family Aurantibacillaceae; genus UBA4416. Next base: position 2,278 of record JAYVIS010000416.1, on the reverse strand, counting down.
GTTAAGGGAGTCCATGAAACCCCATTGTTAGTGGTTTTCCACATGCCACCTTGGGCAACACCAACAAAAAAAGTATTAGCATTTGTAGGATGAAATGCGATGCAATTAATGCGCCCTATTCCATTTTCCATGTAGCCGGTTAAATTATTTGGCAACACATTTGGACCAAAGGGTGTCCAAATTGCCGAAGCATTTTTTGAGGCTAATTGATTTTTAAAATCAGCCATTTCAGTTGTTGCTCTGGCATACTCATCAAAACCAGCAGGTTCACCCATTTTGTTGGTATGCAATTCCATTTCTTGTTCCCAACGTTTGTAATTTTTCCAATGTTTTTGGGTCGACAAATCATTCGCTTTTTTAAACTCATTAAATTGAATTTTTAATTCATTAAAAGTTAAAGCCTTATTGGTTTTATTTTTATAAAATGATTGACCAACTAAAATTTGAAGAGAACATATTAAGGAGAAAATAAAGTATACTGATTTCATAGTAAAATAATTTTACTCAAGGTACTAACAAAACTTAATATTAAAAAATGAAAACTAACCTACTATTGTTAAGTCAAAAAACAAAATGGCTATAAACAAGAAAAAAAGCCTTTCAGCTTTTTTTCAGTGTTAAAAATATAGTTTTAAATATTATTATACAGCAATACCTTTTAATACAGCAGCCATTACTTTTCCAATTTCAGCTGGGCTATCAACAACGTGAATACCACACTCGCGCATAATTTCCATTTTTGCTTGAGCTGTATCATCATGTCCACCAACAATTGCACCTGCGTGACCCATTGTACGGCCTTTAGGGGCAGTTTGACCAGCGATAAAACCAACAACTGGTTTTTTATTTCCGTTTGCTTTAATCCAACGAGCTGCATCAGCTTCGTAGCTTCCACCAATTTCACCAATCATTACAATGGCATCAGTTTCTGGATCGTTCATTAATAATTCGATTGCATCGCGAGTTGGAGTTCCAATAATTGGATCGCCACCAATACCAATAGCAGTACTTACTCCTAAACCAGCTTTAGCAACTTGGTCAGCAGCTTCGTAAGTTAATGTTCCTGATTTTGATACAATACCAATACGGCCTTTTACAAAAACAAAACCTGGCATAATACCAACTTTAGCTTCACCAGCAGTAATTACACCTGGACAATTTGGCCCGATTAAACGACATGCTTTTCCTTTTAAATATTCTTTTGTCAAAATCATATCTTTCACTGGAATACCTTCCGTAATACAAATAATTACTTTGATTCCAGCTTCAGCAGCTTCCATAATAGCATCAGCAGCAAAAGCAGCTGGTACAAAAATAATTGAAACATCAGCACCTGCTTTGTCAACAGCTTCTTTTACTGTATTAAAAACTGGTCTATCTAAATGCGTTGTTCCACCTTTACCTGGAGTAACACCACCAACTACATTAGTTCCGTATTCTATCATTTGAGTTGCGTGGAAAGTACCTTCGCCACCTGTAAAACCTTGAACAATTACTTTTGAATTTTTTCCGACTAAAACGCCCATTTTGAGAAATTTTGAATGTTAATTTATGACTAGTTAATTATAAGCTTCTTTTTGTGGTGCTAATCTAAGCATAAATCTTTATTTTTTAGCAACAATTTATACTTTTATTAGAAGACCCTTCATTTTTTCTTTAACTCTTATTATTCTTTAATGAATTAAAGTATTGCTAACTATTTTGAGCATGTTAAGGATTTGGAGCATTTTAAGAATAATTTGGGCGTTCCCTTCGGGCCAGGCTTTTCGTTGCAATCTTTTTTCGTGCCTCAAAAGGATTTCCACTACAATCCTTAACGCGGATTTATATTTAGTTACGAAGTTTACTCTTCAGATGTTAGGGTATGATTTTGTGCAGCAATAGCTGTCAAATGAATTTGCGTTGATAAGTGTGTGAGGATGCATTTTATCAGCGGTCCGCAGGAATTGCCTTTCACAAAATCATAAGGTTTTGGATACTTTTGCCTTCAAAAGTATTTTAAGACTAATTAAGAGAATATTTAGGGCATTCCCTTCGGGCCAGGCTTTGCGTTGCAATCTTTTTTCGTTCCTCAAAACCGATTTTCACTGCAATCCTTAACGCGGATTTAAAATAGCGTGAGGGATAGAATGGAAAGCCCACAGCTATGACGAAGGAATAGCGAGGACTTGGAGTGATAGCCCGACCCTTTTGGGGCACGCCCAAATCAAAAAAAAACAATTAACAGAAATGAAAAACCTACAGCTATGACGGAGGAATAGCGAGGACTTGAAATGAT
>JAYVIS010000415.1:0-2954 GCA_043769975.1 Bacteroidota bacterium | reverse complement strand
GTTTAGTATTATCATTTTATATTACAAAAGGTGAGGTAATATTACAATGATTTTCTTTAAAAGGTTAAATTTATGTTAATTATAACATCATTATCATTTAAATTATACATTAAATCTTTTTTAATATATAATTTTTTTTTTGCGACAGAAAAACTGGGTGTAATTGCTCCCAGTTTTTCTGTCGCAAAATTTTTAACGCCCGGTATTTTTCGATGGTACTTATCGACTAATCACAAAGATATTGGTTTATTATATCTTTGTTTTGGAGCATTCGGAGGTATTTTAGGAACAAGTATGTCTATGCTGATTCGCATGGAGCTTGCATTACCTGGTAGTCAAGTGTTAAATAATAATTATCAATTATATAATGTTTTGATTACAGGTCATGCATTTTTAATGATTTTTTTTATGGTTATGCCTATTTTAATTGGTGGATTTGGTAATTTCTTTTTACCAATTATGTGTGGTGCACCAGATATGGCATTTCCACGAATGAATAATATTAGCTTTTGGTTACTTCCTCAGTCATTGTTTTTGTTAATTGCATCAGTTAATGTAGAAGGAGGTGCTGGAACAGGTTGGACAGTATATCCACCACTGAGTAGTATTTTAGCGCATTCTGGACCTGCGGTTGATCTAGCTATTTTTAGTTTACATCTTTCAGGTGCAGCATCTATTCTTGGTGCTATTAACTTTATAACTACAGTATTTAATATGCGATCTCCAGGATTATATTTTCATAGAATTTCTTTATTTACCTGGGCATTATTAGTTACTTCTTTTTTGTTATTACTTTCTTTACCCGTTCTTGCTGGAGCTATTACGATGCTATTAACTGATCGAAATTTTAATACTACTTTTTATGATCCCGCAGGTGGTGGTGATCCTGTATTATACCAACATTTATTTTGGTTTTTTGGACATCCTGAAGTTTATATTTTAATTTTACCTGCTTTTGGTATTATTAGTCATATTGTTGCTAAATATTCAAACAAACCTGTTTTTGGTTATCTTGGAATGGTTTATGCTATTGTTGCAATAGGTATTATGGGATTTGTTGTTTGGGCTCATCATATGTATACTGTAGGCTTAGATATTGATAGTCGTGCTTATTTTACTGCAGCAACAATGGTAATTGCGGTGCCGACAGGTATTAAAATATTTAGCTGGATTGCTACTTTTTGGGAAGGTGCTATTGTTTTTACTACACCAATTATTTTTGCTTTAGGATTTATTTTTTTATTTACTGTTGGAGGTGTTACTGGTGTTATTTTAGCGAATTCTGGTATTAATCAAGTAATGCATGATACTTACTATGTTGTTGCACATTTTCATTATGTATTATCAATGGGTGCTGTTTTTGGGATCTTTGCTGGATTTTATTTTTGGTTTACAAAAATTACCGGTTGCTCATATTCTCAATTTTTAAGCGAATTACATTTTTTCCTATTTTTTTGTGGTGTTAATATTACCTTTTTCCCTATGCATTTTTTAGGGCTATCAGGAATGCCTAGACGTATTCCTGATTACCCAGATGCGTATGCTGGTTGGAATTTTATTGCTAGTTATGGCTCTTATTTATCTATTTTATCATTAAGTCTTTTTATTTATTTACTTTATGATTCTTTTTCAACTAAAAATAAAAAAATTTATTCGCAAAGCTTTAATTTTTTTGCGTAAGTAGTATACTTGTGTTTTTTGTTATTTTATTACAATTTTAATTTACTTTTTTATATTATGTTATTTTATTTAAATTACTATGTCAATTTAACTGCTCTTGAAAATATGCCAGATTTTTTTTTTCGTTGGTGCATGACTACAAATCATAAAGATATAAGCCTGCTTTATGCAGCGTTAAGCTTTTTTTGTGGATTTATCAGTCTGTTTATTATTATTATTATTCATATAAATTTTTTTTTACCGTCTAATATACTTTTAAATATATCTTATAAACTTTATACTTTTTTAATAATTGGTCATATTATTTTAATGCTTTTTTTTACATTAATGCCATTTTTACTTGGTTGTATCGGAACTTTTTTTTTGCCTATTGTATGTGGAGCATCAGAATTTGCATTTCCGAGATTAACTAGTTTAAGTTTTTGGTTATTAACTTCAGCTTTTTTATTATTTAGTTTTTCTTTTTTTGTTGAAACTATACTTTGTAGCTCGTCTAGTGATTTTACTCTATATTCAAACTTATCTACTAATTTAGTTATTTTATGTTTAATTTTAGTTACGTTATCTTTTTTTTTTTTATCTATCAATTTTATTACAACAATTTTAAATATGCGTGCACCAGGTTTATATTTTAATAGACTTCCAATATTTGGTTGGGTATTATTTTTAATAACATTTTTACTACTTATTTTTTTACCATTGTTTGTTAGTATTTTAATACTGTTATTATTAGATCAAAAAATTTATACTTTTTTTGTTGTTTCTAGTGTAATTTTTAACTTTTTTTTTAATCACTTTGTGACATATTTTCTATTTATTCTTATTATTATTATTAGTCTTATTATTAAATATTTTGATAACTTTTTTTTTAGTCATCTATATCTGGGTGGACTGTTCTATGTTGGAATCTCTATTATTATTTTAAGTTTACTTATTTGGTTTTATAATATAACTACTATTAATGATTTTAAATTTGATTATTATCCTTATTTTATTTCTGCAATTTTTGTTCTTGCTGTTCCACTTGTTATTTTTTTATTAAAACAAATCTTTTTTTTATATCTAGGGAGTTTAAGCACTCCTCTTTTGTTTTCATTAGTTTTTCTTTTTTATTTATTTGTTGGTATTTTTATATTTTTAAAATATCTATCGTTGCCACGAGTTTTAAATATATCTTTTTTATTAGTTAATTTTTATTATTTTTTTACTATACTTATTGTTTTGAGTTTATTTGCGGGTTTCTATTTTTGGTTTACAAAAATTACAGGTTCTTC
>JAYVIS010000414.1:0-2112 GCA_043769975.1 Bacteroidota bacterium | reverse complement strand
TTGGCGTTGTATCGCCTAATGCTATTGTGTAAAAAGGCGCATTTATTTTTTTTGAGCTATAAATTGGGTTTGTTCCTTTATTATAAATACCATCCGTTGCTAAAATAATTGCACCAATATTGCTATTCGAATAATTATTTTCAATATCATTAATTACATTAGAGATATCGGTTTCTTTGCCTTTAAAATCAAAGGTTTCAGATGGTTTAGATTCCGAATCAAATTGATATAATTTTACATCATATTTTTCTTTAATAGCTTTCGTAAAATCGGCGAGGGAATTAATGTAATTCGTTTTTATATCTAAAGAATCTTTCCCAGCAATAATAGACGTTGAATTATCTTGAGCAATAATAATAATTGGTTTTTCAGTTTCATTAATTGAATGTTTAATAAATACATCCAACAACAAAAATGAAATGATGGTAACCGATAAAAAACGTAAAGCTGCTAAGGTGATAACAAGCGATTTACCTCTATCTGCATTTTTTTTATCTCTAACATATAATAAACCCGAAAATAGAAATCCTGCTAAAACACATAGCAAGCTAAAATACCAAGGATAATTAGAAATAAATTGCATTACTAATAGTTAGGTAAGCATTCCGCCACACACATTAATACATTGGCCTGTGATATAAGAACTCATATCACTTGCTAAAAACAAAGTTAAATTGGCTACATCTTCAGCACTACCACCACGTTTTAATGGAATAGAATCTCTCCATTGCTGAACTACTTTTTCATCTAAAGCGGCTGTCATTTCAGTTTCAATAAAACCTGGAGCAATTGCATTGCTACGGATGTTACGAGAACCTAATTCTAAAGCAACTGCTTTTGTGAAACCAATAATCCCTGCTTTTGACGCTGAGTAATTTGTTTGGCCAGCATTACCTTTAACACCAACAACTGAACTCATATTTATAATTGAACCCGAACGTGCTTTAAGCATAGGCTTTTGAGCCGCTTTTGTTAAATTAAATACTGATTTTAAATTTGCATTTATCACTTCATCCCATTGTTGCTCGCTCATACGCATTAATAATGTATCGCGTGTAATACCTGCATTATTTACTAAAATATCTACCGTTCCAAATTCAGCAACCACATCAGTTACTAATTGCTCAGCTGCCTTAAAATCAGCAGCATCACTTTGGTAACCTTTAGCTTTAATTCCATAAGCTGCTAATTCTGCTTCAAAAGCTTTTGCTTTTTCAACCGAACTTAAATAAGTAAAAGCAATGTTGCAGCCTTGCTCTGCAAACTTAATGGCAATCCCTTTTCCGATGCCTCTTGATGCGCCAGTTATAATGGCAACTTTGTTTTGAAGTAATTTCATGCTACGATAATTAATGTTTTTTAGTGCTTAAATATACAAAGTAAATACGAATTGAACCAAATGAAAACAGACTTGTTTAAACATTAAAATGTAAATAACATTATATGAAATTCATTTTGCCTTTACTTTCTAAAGTAAATTTACAGTGTGAAGATTTATATAAAATATATACTCATAATTTATACAGCTATTAGTTTTGTTGCTTGTAAATCTCACAAAACAAATACAACTACAACGCATCCAAAGGAAGATAAAAAAACTACTACCACAAAAAGTACGTCTCTAAAAAAGAAATATGCTGGCGTGCTTGGTGTTTCTGAATCCGAAATTAAAAACACAAATTTATATCAGTTTATAAACGAATGGTATGGCGTACCTTATAAATATGCCGGGAAAGATAAAAAGGGGATTGATTGTTCGGGACTTACATCCACACTTTACGCAAAAGTATATGATAAAAAAATATCGTCATCCACTAAAGCGCTGATTGATGAAGTCAAAAAAATAAAATCATCTGACTTAAAAGAAGGTGATTTAGTGTTTTTTAATATTGGCGCTTCACGCCCAACTCATGTTGGGGTTTATCTTCAAAATCACAAATTTGTACACGCCAGTACAAAAAAAGGTGTTATTATTAGTGATTTAAACGAACCCTATTATAAAAAATATTTTTCTAGTGCTGGCCGAGTTAAATAAGTAATACAACAATTAAATAATATTTTTTTAATTTGTTTATTAAAATAAATATACTAGCTTAGTTAAAGTAAATTTAT
>JAYVIS010000413.1:0-2677 GCA_043769975.1 Bacteroidota bacterium | reverse complement strand
TACTAATTAAAATTTTAAACCTGCTTCACGAGCACCTTCAGCTAATGATTTGATACGACCATGGTATAAGTAACCATTTCTATCAAACACTATAGTGCTAATACCTGCAGTACTTGCTCTTTCTGCTACTAATTTTCCAACTGCTTTCGCTTTGTCAACTTTGTTTGCTTTTGAGTCTTTTATTGATTTATCATCAGATCCAGCTGCTAAAATAGTTTTACCAGTTTTATCATCTATTAATTGAGCATAAATGCCAGCATTACTTCTAAACACGCTTAAACGTGGTGTTGAAGCTGTACCGTTAATAGTTTTACGGATCTTAAGTTTAATTCGTTCTCTTCTTTGTTTTTTATTGAGTGCCATCTTTCCAGTTTTTTGAAGATGATTAATACTAATTGAATTATGTTATTTTTTGCTTGCAGATTTACCAGCTTTACGACGTAAAATTTCGCCAGCAAATTTGATACCTTTTCCTTTATATGGCTCAGGTTTACGTAAAGAACGTATTTTTGCAGCAACCATACCTAGTAATTGTTTATCAGAGCTTTCTAAAACTACAGAAGGATTTTTACCTTTTTCTGAAGCAGTTGTTATTTTAATTTCGTCAGGTAATTCAAACACAACGTTGTGAGAGAAACCTAAAGATAATTCTAATAATTGACCTTTGTTAGATGCACGGTAACCTACCCCTACTAACTCTTGTTCAGTTTTATATCCTTCAGAAACACCTTTAACCATATTAGCGATTAATGAACGGTATAAACCGTGCAAAGCTCTATGTCTTTTATGTTCAGTTGGACGAGTAACGTTAATTATTCCATCATCTAATTTTACTGAAATATCTGGATCTATCGTTTGTGATAATGAACCTAATTTTCCTTTAACTGTTACTTTTGTTCCAGTTATATTTACATCTACACCTGCGGGTACTGTAATTGGTAATTTTCCTATTCGTGACATGTTTTTCTCTTTCTAAATTATGAAATGTAACATAAAACTTCGCCACCGATATTAAGCTTTTTAGCTTCTTTATCTGTCATTACACCTTTAGATGTAGAGATAATAGCAATGCCTAATCCATTCAATACTCTTGGCATAGTATCAACACCTGTATACTTACGTAAACCTGGTTTTGAAACTCTATCTAAAGTGCGAATTGCTGATAGTTTGTTAGTTGAACTGTATTTCAAGGCTATTTTAATAGTTCCTTGTTTTTTTTCGTTTTCCTCAAACTTGTAGTTTAAGATGTAACCTTTTTCAAAAAGAATCTTAGTGATATCTTTTTTTAAATTTGATGCTGGAATCTCTACGATTCTGTGATTTGCACTAATTGCATTTCTAACGCGAGTTAGGTAATCTGATACTGTATCTGTCATTTTATTTGTTTTTATATGTTATCCCGACTTTCAGGATAATTATACGTTAATACTCTTTTCTTAGAAGCTTGATTTAGTTACACCTGGTATTAAACCAAATAAAACCATTTCACGGAAAGTCACACGACTAATACCAAAATCTCTCATGTATCCACGTGGACGACCAGTTAATTTACAACGGTTACGCATACGTACTTTACAAGAATTTTTTGGTAACTTTTGTAAGCCCATTGAATCTCCTGCTTTTTTTAATTCTGCTCTTTTTGCTGCGTGTAAATCTACTAATCTTTTTCTCTTAGTATCGCGAGCTATCATGTTAATTTTTGCCATTCTTTTGTGTCTTTAAAATTATTTCTTTTTGAAAGGAATACCGAATTCTGTTAATAATGCATGAGCTTCTTTATCTGTTGGTGCAGAAGTTACAAATGTAATATCCATACCTGAGATTTTGCTAACTTTATCAATATCAATTTCAGGAAAAATGATTTGTTCAGTAATACCTAATGTATAGTTACCACGACCATCAAAACCTTTATCATTCACACCTTTAAAATCACGAATACGTGGTAGAGAAGATGCAATTAAACGATCTAAAAATTCGTACATTTTATCACCACGTAATGTAACACGTACACCAATAGCAACACCTTTACGTAATTTAAAGTTTGAAATATCTTTTGTAGAATACGTTGGAACAGCTTTTTGACCAGTAATAGTTGTCATTTCTTTAACTGCTGATTCAATCATTTTCTTATCAGATACTGCATCACCGATACCTTGATTGATGCAAATTTTTTGCAATTTAGGTACTTGCATTACTGAAGAATATTGAAATTGTTTTTTCAAATTCTCTGCAATTTCACCTTTATATTTGTCCTTTAAACGAGGAGAATAAGTTGTAGCCATTATTTAATTACTGCTTTAGTTTTTTTAGAAATACGTTCAATTTTATTAGTAGTAGTATTCACTACTCTACCAATTCTAACTGTTTTTCCACCTTCAACAAACATTAAGTTCGAAATATGGATAGTGCCTTCTTGCTTAACAATACCACCATCTGCATTTTTTGCACTTGGCTTAGTGTGTTTGCTAATCATGTTAACTCCTTCTACAGTTACTCGTTCTTTTTTTGTATCAATTGATACAATTTTTCCTTCTTGGCCTCTGGATTCGCCAGATATTACTTTTACAGTATCGCCTTTTTTTAATTTTAACTTTGACATTTCTTTTTTATCTTATTTATTAAAGCACTTCTGGTGCTAATGAAATGATTTTCATGAATGATTTATCGCGTAATTCAC
>JAYVIS010000412.1:0-2329 GCA_043769975.1 Bacteroidota bacterium | reverse complement strand
TTGGCTAACAGCTTTTCTAAAGCTATTTTTTCTCTTGAAAACTGGCTTTGTAATGGAGTTAATGCTCTTTTGTTTCCAATGTTTGCATCAATTTTATCTTGAATTTTTATTAGTTCTTTTTGGATTTCTACAATTTTGTCGTGTAGTGCCTTATCCTTTGCGTTTGCAAAATCAATTTTACGGATAGGCAAATTGTTAAGAACCTTTGTTCCTCTTGCAAAATAACTTCCTCTAAAAATTTCACCCGTTAGGATTACGAACCACTCTACATATTTAGAGTTTAGAATGGCTTGAATGTAGTATGTGGAATAATCAAAATTGTCGGGCAATGTTATTGCACAATAACCAGCAGTGCCACCAGAGGTAAATAATGTTCCGTAATTATCAATAGCGTATTTGTCGCCACTTGATAATACGCCAAGTATTATTTTTTCTTTCTTTCCTAAAATATTTAAACCTTGTTGTCTTCCGAATCTGTGCCATTCGTTTTTTGTTAAAGGTTCAGGTTTTATATCTCTTTTAGGATTGTTTAGAATGGCTTTGTGCTTTTGGAAGTAATCAAAAGCCAACGGATATTTTTTTTGAATGGTTGAAAGAGGAATTACTTCAACTCCTTTTTTTGTGTTTTCGTAAGGATAAATTACTCTTGCGTTTGGTTTGAAAGTTCTGTAAGTATTTAAGTTGTCTTCGCCTGATGATGTTTGAAAATAGGGTTTTGTTATTGCCTTTTCAATTTTGTAATCTACGTTCTTTTTTGTGAAGTAGTAATTCTTTGCATCTTCCTTTGTAGCAATGAATATGTAAATTTCATTTGCACTTGTTTGGATGCCATTGAAAATATTGTCCTCACCAACTAAATCAATCAATTTGATACTTTGAGTAGATATTTTATTGTATGCGTTTGTCAGGTCGGGCGGAACTAATACCCAAACTTCGTTGTCTAATTGATTCGTGTTTTTTGTTGCGTATTTAACAGCATTAGGCTCTCTTACTTTCCAACTTTTCAAACTCTTTACTTCCGCATACTGGAAAGTCTTTTGAGGCTTTTTATTTAAAATTAACAAACAAGTGTAAGTTGTTTTATCTGCGAAAACTTGGTTCGCTCCAAATGAAACAATTGAATGTAAATAACCTTTGGTTGAAAGTTCTTCTCTTAGTTTTTTACCTGCTCCAACTTTGGTAAATTTGCTCGGGATTATGTAACCTAAAATTCCATCAGCAGTTAATAAGTCCATTCCTTGCTCAACGAAAAGGAAATACTTGTCAAACTGCTTGTATGCTGATGTGTAATTTGATTTATAAAGAGGTAATTCAAGCGGAGTAATGTTTTTCATATCCTCCGACTTCATATAAGGCGGATTGCCTACTATAACATCAAAACGGAGTTTTGAAAAATCAAATGGATTTGTAATTACTTGGTCTTTCTTTTTGGCAACTTGTTTTGGATTTAACAAACTGTTGCCAAAGAAAATGTTTTGCGAAAGGTCAGGTAAAACAGGCTTTGTAGCATTTGTAGAGTTTACATCTTCACTCTCTAAAAGTTTTAATAGTAAACCAAATTTTGTTGCTTCAACTGCATTGTAATCTTTGTCAACGCCAAAGATGCAATTCAATAGAAGTTCTCTTTTTATCTTGAATGGCAGTTTGTAGGTATCAAGTTTTGTTTGAATGAGTTTTGATTTGTCATTTTTTAAATAGTAATCAATCAAAATATCATTCAGCAATTGAAATAGTTCTAATAAAAATGCTCCCGAACCGCAAGAGATGTCAGCGAATTTTAGTTTTAATATTTCCTTATCAGTTTTGCCTTGGCACTTTATAAGAACTGTATTCCTTAAAATATCGCTGATAATAAAAGTTGGTGTCGTGATAATATCCCTATCAATATTTTCAGGCTTTTTTACCAAAGCGATAGTTTTGTTTTCTATTGCCAATTTTTCTGAAAGAAAAATTTCATAAATACTTCCTAAAATGTCTGATGAAAAAACACTGAATGAATAAGGGCTTTCAGGATAATAAAGCAGTTTAATAATTGACCAAAAAACGGAACTAATATTTTCTATAATCTTATCTTTTAGTAATTGGTCAAACAGCCCTGAATTATACCGTTTGTCGGCTTGTTCAAATTTTTTGATTAATGCTTTAAAGTCGTTTGCGTTAGCAAACTTTAAAAGTGTTTGGTAATCTTCTAAATTTCTGTCCTCGCAAACACGGAGAAATAAAACTCTGTTTAAATAACTTTGAACAACATCGTTTAATTGTTGTTCGTCAATTTTCGGATCGTGTATGTAAATCTCAGCACCTAATACTTTTCTCCATTCGTTTATTT
>JAYVIS010000411.1:0-2059 GCA_043769975.1 Bacteroidota bacterium | reverse complement strand
TGTAGAATCCTTCCATAAATTATATTGATGGTTTAATCTTTTCCGACATCATCTGTATATTTATAATGACGGTCATTTATAATGGATTTACTACGTTTTTCATGTTGTAAGTTTTAAATATAACGATTAAAATATCTTTCACAGAAAGTATGGTAACTTTCACCTTTGCAGGCAAATTTATGATATGCACTCTTTTGGTTGGAAAGTATATTCAATATAGCAAATAGTATTTTGATTGACACAATACTAATTAAGATGGTTACTTTCATTTATACTGTTTCTAATATGTATGGATAAAAACATCCAGAAACATATTTAACCTCATACTTTTTACCACAAAACTCTGTTTTACAAAAATCCACATCTTTTTTATTCATATCAACTGTTTGTATATAACCAAATGAGGATATATAAACATTTGATATATCAACATCATTTTCTTTACACATTTTGTGTAAAATAGCATTTAACAGTTTCATTTCAGTTTTTGTTTTCATAATTTGTAAGTTTTAAATTTGTAAATAAATATTTATGATTCAATAATTTCAAGCAATAATAAATTTCCATTTGCCCAGGTAATTTTTGACATATTTCCCTCTTATGCGAATGCGAATATGAAAGTAATTTCAATCTAATTGGTAAAAATACTTTGATTTACTTTCACCGCCTCAGTTTGCACCGATATAACCTATAAACCTTTGTTCCGATATACCTATAAATCGAAGTAATACTTTCACGCCAAATATACTATTGTTTAAATTCCAATAGATATACAACGTAGCAAATAGTAAAAGTAAGATAAAATACGTTTCATAATTATAACGGCTTAAAACGGCTTAAAATCGAAAATAATAAATAAGAATAAACGAAGGTAGAAATTAAATAATATATCCGGTATTCAGATAGTATTTAAATCAAATACAAACGTAAATTAAGGTCTAAAATAAGCTACAAACGAATAAAGGATTAACTAATTAAAGTTAACCCCCTTTGTACATACCTATTTTACCTCAAAACCCCGCATCTAATTAAAGAGTGCGGGGGTAAAAGTTAAAAAGGTATAAATTATTTTGCAGGCACAGGATACCCCACACATTTAACTATTGTGACAGGCCATTTCAATTTGTCGGCTGTCGCTTGCTGCAAAATAAAGTATAAACGATTATCCAAATCAAATGTATTGATAGTTGGATAATCGTTTTCAATAGCTAATCTAATTTCATTCCCGGAAATTCCAACTATTGGATTGGCTTTTTTAATCAATTCCAAGACTTGTGCTTCCATTTGCTTTCTCACGCTTGGAGAAGTGGCTTTTTCAACTACTTTATTAAATTCACTGTTAAACTGATTTTTTGCCTCCTCTGAAATTAATGGGGAGTTCATAATAAATGCCAACATAACGTCAGTCATTTTTACTTTTGGTGCTTTTTTGTCTGCAGCAGCTTTGTCTGCGTTTAATTTTTCAACTTTTTGTTTTTCTGCAGCAATGGCTGTTTTTACGTCTTGTGAGCTCATAATATAAGTTTTTAATAATTTGCAAGAATAGGGCCAAAACTATGGTAGGAATTGTAACCATATTCTTTGCACCTCAAAACCCCGCATCTAATTAAAGAGTGCGGGGGTAAAAAGGGTGGAGAAAAGAATTTATTTTTTAGAGGTTGAAAAAATACGGGAACAAATGTAAGCACTGAAAAGAAACACTGCAGTTAAAAGAATAACGTTAACAGGATGCATAGATACGCCTTCATATTGAAGGGAATTAACTAAATTTGTAAATAATGAGCGCATAATGTAAGTTTTTAATAGTTGTTTAACATAATTTCAAGGTATCTTTCTCAACCTTTGGCACATTCAAATATAACCCAATAAAGTTAGATAGATACTAAAAAATAAGAAATAAAAATACCTTTGCTTTGCTACTTAATAACGGAATAAAGAAAGAATAATATTAAACTAAGAATAAATATACCCGTATTATAATAAAGCCTTAAAACGTAGCAAAATAGATATTAAAATAAAAATAAATTGTAGGGCAAAGGTAGTTATTTAGACTAAATAA
>JAYVIS010000410.1:0-3711 GCA_043769975.1 Bacteroidota bacterium | reverse complement strand
TTTTATAAAATAAGCATCTAAGCTATCAACAGGAATATAATTTTGTTGAAGTGGGGCAGGATTGTTTTCCTGCCAATTAAAAGTAGCTAAATCATTATTTGTTTTTTGATAATCAATATTTGAGCTTTGAAAATCAAGTAAACGTGTTTGGTAAAAAATAGCGGCTTCAATGGTATCAATAGTGGCCTTCTCTCCAATATTTGCTAATGCTTCAATACCTTTTAAACGTTGGTTAGCAATTTCCATGAAGTAATTATTTAATGCAAGTTGTTTTGCAGTAAACAACCAATCAAAATATTTTTGAGAAGATTCAAATAATAAATTATTTAGTTGAATGTTTTTTTCAGCACTATAATAGTTCATGTATTCTTTTGATTTTAAAACGTCAGCTCTTCTATAATCAATTACTAAGCCTTGTAATAAACCTACTTCTAATCCTAAATAAGGAAGTCCATTTGTTGATGTATAATTTTCAGGGTTTATATTATTGCCTAAACCATATTCATATCCAAATTTTAAATATTGAGAAGTAAATAACTGTTGCTTAATTTCACTATTTAAATTACTATAATAATTACTACCGTTGAAATACTTGTTTTCATAACTACCATTTAAAGTTGGGTCGTAGTTTCCCTTTGCAGCTTTATATTGCAACTCTCCATAGGTTTTTACATTAGCAGCCTTTTTTGCTAAAGGATTATTGGTAAGTATATTACTTATATATGTATCAAAACTTAAGCCTGTCGAGTTTTGACCATCTAAAGTTGTGGATAGTAATAAAACTAAAACTAGTGAAAAATATAAATTATTTTTTATCATTTTTTTTAATCTCTATATTTTTTTTGTAAAATTCTGGTGGAAATCCATTTAACTTTCTCCATAATTCATATATTAGTGGAACGTTATTTAATAAGGCAAAACCTTCAACGCCACCTCCAATTTGAATGGCTTCTGGCCACTTTTCAGCATCATTTTTTGCAAGAATTCTAAATTTACCGTTATCAGAAATTGCTTTATCAAATGCAACAATTTTAGCTCTATATGTTCCGTAACTAACTCCTGGCCAACCAGAAAATACAAATGCAGGCCATCCATCAAACGTTAATTGTACAGTTTGTCCTATTCGAACAAGGGGTAAATCAATTGGATTAATATATAATTCAACTACTTGTTCATCATGTATCGGAACAATATTACATAGAGCTGCTCCTTCTTTTAAAATTTCTCCTAACCCTTGTATATTAGTTTTTGAAATATAACCATCTTGTGGCGCTAGCACATAGTAAAAGCCTTGTCGCATGGTATAATTTGCCAATTGATTTTGAAGTTTTGTTAAAGAGCCTTCACCTTCATACAGAAAGGATAAAGCTGAGAATTTATCAGATTCTGCTTTCATTAATTTTTCTTGATATTCTTGTTGAACAGAATTTAAGTCAATCTCAGAATTTAATAATTCGTTCTTTGTTGACATAAATTTATTGTCTGCAGATGTTTTTTTAGCAAGTGCTTCTTGAACTTTAACTCTTCTATTTTCTAAATCAGTTTTTGAAATAACTCCTTTTGATAATAATTCTTCGTATCGTTTTAATTGGTCTTCTGCTGTTTTATAATTATTACTTGATGAACGCGCTTCAATACTATCCGATGCAACTTTTAATTTTGCTTGAACAATTTTATTACGAGATTGATTTAATTTTAATACTAACGAATTACTTAACGCATCAATTTGAGAATTTACTGCATTTATTTTTTGCTCGTAACTTTCTAATGTTGTTTCTTTGGCTTTAATAATTTTTTCTGATCGTTGTATTAATTGAGGATCTATGTATTCATCTTTTATTTCAGAAATAAAAGCGATTGTGTCATTTTTCTTTACAAAATCACCTTCATTTATGTACCACTTTTCAATTCTTCCAGCAATACGAGTAGTTATCGTTTGAGGTCTGTTTTCTGGATTTAATGTGGATACCCTACCTTTTGATTCTACATTTTGAGTCCAAGGCATAAATAAAATTATAAATCCTACAAAGAAGAAAGTATACACTGAGTATTTAATAGCCTTAGAGTAGGGGCGATTATAGATATTTGAAACACTTTTTAACTCTTTTGCATCAGAATTTAAAAAAGAAAATTCTTCATTTTCTCCAAAAATACTTTCAATTTTATATAAAGCGGTTATAATATCATAGCACGTACTAAGACTACTAACTAGCTTTTCAACAGAATTAATAACTAATAAGATAATAATTTCTGATGCGATAAATTGTCCAATATTTAATTCGCCAACTTGAACTAAGTAAGCACCAAAAAATAATAAAATAGCAACAAATAATATTTTAAAAATGATGATTCCTTTATACTGTTTTTCTAAAATACGGTAATGTTTTTTTCTATTTGAAAGATAATCGTTTAAAATATGATCTGTTTTATTTATAAAAGCATCATTTTCTGGTTTTGTAATTGTTGCATTTTCTTGAAACCATCTAATCAAATTATATTTCTCATTTGAAGTGCTCACATTAGTCTCAATTCCTTTTTTGCCATAGTAAACTATTATAAAGTAAAATGAAATTCCTATTAATATTGTAAATACTAAAAACCAAGAGCTGTAAAGTGGTAATAATAGAATACCAAAAATAATACTAATGATAGAAAATGAAAAATCCAATAAAATTTTACTGATTCCTTTTTGCAATGTAACAATTTCGAAATATTTATTTAATTTGAATATAATTTCATTTGATGGTAGCGAGTTATTTAAGTAATTGCCAATCCTAGAAGCTAAATTTCCAAATATTTTTTCATACAAAGTTTCATTTATACGCATTTGCCATATTTGAAAAAAACCAATAAACATGGTTGCAATAATAGTTACTGAGCTTAATAGTATTAAGGAAGCAGAAAAACTACCCGCCATTATATAAGTTATCACACCTTGTATTCCTAGGGGAATAGCTAAATACATGACACCTTGTAATAAAGCTAATATGTATATTTTATAAACTATAGCTTTTTCATTGCTCAGCCATTTAAATAATAGTTTAGATTTTGTCATTTACTTTTTTCAACAAATATAATAATTTTATTTAATAATAGTATTACTATTATTAATAGTTAATAAAATAATATTTAGTATATTTATACTATCAAATTTAATAATATAATATGGAATTAGATATTAGGATTAAAATGAACGAAAAATTGTTTATTCGAAATCCAGAAGAAACAGTTTTAGGTAAAAAAATGGTAAAAAACGGACTGTTATTAATTAATAGTATAGGTTTTGAAGAATTTACTTTTAAAAAATTGTCCGTTGAAATAAATACAACTGAAGCTACTATTTATCGTTATTTTGAAAATAAACATAAGTTTTTAGTATATATCATAACTTGGTATTGGAGTTATCTTGAATATAAAGTGATGTTTTATCTCAATAATATTTCTGATCCTGAAATTAAATTAAAAACCATTATTAAATTATTAGTTGAAGAGCCTTTAAACAAAGGTTTAAGTTCAGATTTTATTTTAGAAAAAGATGCTTATCAATTAATGATGTGGGAAGGTTCTAAGGCTTATTTAACGAGAAATGTAACCAAGGATAATAAAGATAGTTTGTTTAAGCCTTATAAAGATTTATGTGGACGAATTGCATTTATTATTAAGGAATTTAATCCTAAATATAAATTTGCTCATTCTATTGCAAGTACTATA